>JBDTKL010000174.1:0-4655 GCA_039935355.1 Candidatus Tumulicola sp. | reverse complement strand
TCCGGCCAGCCCGCGCCGGCACGTACGATGCGGTACTGGGACGCCCACGGCCGCCATCGCGCCGACTGCAGCTCGAACTGCCGGTCATCCGGAAAAATCGCGACAACCGGTGTGCCGACCGTCCCGGCGACGTGCAATGCGCCGGAATCCGGCGCGATCGCGGCTCGCGCCCGGCCGATCGCCGCCTTCCACTGTGCCATGCGCTCGAAGCGCACGACCTCCGCGCCACTGAGTTGTTCGAAACGCTCGACGTACTCGTGCTCGCGCGCCGACGCAATCGGCACGATCGATTCCGTGCGGCCGGCTTCGCGAAACGCGGCGACGACGGCGTCGAGCGGCATTCCCAACCGCTCCCATTTATCGGTTACCTGAAACGCGACGCGTAGATCGGGCGGCTCGTTTTCGTCGAGAACGAGCGGGCGAAGCCGTTCGATACTCGTCGTTGGCGAGGTTTCTGCCATCAATCCGCGACCGAGTTCGAAAAGGACTTGGCATTCGTGCAAGGCGCGCACGTCGGAGCCCGCCGGACGATAGAGCGTTTGTGTCATGGCGTCGCGTACCCACAACGTTTTGAACGGCTTTCCCCAGCCGTTTTCGAAACCGACCCGTTGCGCAATGCGAGCACCACGTGCTAAGCGATATCCGCTCGGATCCTCGGTAGCGACGAGCGCGTGCGTGTAACCACGCGGGGCGAGTTCGGCGGCCAGCACGTGCATCGCCGACACGTCCTCACGCTGCGACGAGCGCAACTGCCACGGGGCGACATCGACGCGGCGCACGGCAGTCCGCGAAAAGATTTCTGCGTTCTCGGGACGGAGCACGACGTCGGCCGGAACGCCCGACGACGCCAGCGCCGCCAGTAGGGGCGCGAGAGCGAGCGCGTCGCCGATTCCGTCGAGGCGGATGACCAGCACCGAGGGTGAAGTCTCCGGCATGCTGCCAGACTCCGACCGCCGTACGCGCACGGCCTGCTTCTCGAGGTGATCGAGCGAGAGGACGTGGTGACGTTGTGCGACGTCGACGGCTTCGAATCGGTGCGCGTGCTGGGACGGGTGCGCGCGCAGGCGTCTCGACCGCGCAACCGTTTGCGTTCGACATTTCGCAGCCTCGGTATGCTGATCGGCTTAGCTGCCGGCGAATTTCTTAGCGACGCCGAACACCTGCGTGCAGAAGCGCTCGAAGCGTTGCGAAAAGAAGCCTCCGGCCTCGGTGCGAACGCCGTGTTGCGAGTGGAATTCGATGTTTCCGAAGGCAGCGACGGGTCGTGTTTGGTTGCGGTCAGCGGCGATGCCGTGCGTTTGGACGAGGCCGCATCGGAACCACAGGCGCGCCCGGCGTGAGCGAAGTCGAACGCGAACGCAAGCGCGCGGCGCTGGCGGTACAAAGCGCTGTCGCAGCGGCCTGCCGGCGCTGCACGATCGGCTACGAGCGGACCAACAACGTCTATGGCGAGGGCGATCCGGCGGCGCGCTTGATGGTCGTCGGAGAGGGTCCGGGCGAAACCGAAGACGCGCTCGGACGTCCTTTCGTGGGTGCGGCCGGAAAGTTACTCGACCGCATGCTGGCTGCGATCGATCTACCGCGAGAGAGCGTGTACATTTGCAATACCGTTAAGTGTCGGCCCACGCTGCCTGGCCCGCGGGGTCCAAAGAATCGCGCTCCGGAGCCGCAAGAGATGGTCAACTGCCGGCCGTTTTTAGACGAGCAAATTGCGATCGTCGCGCCCACCGTAATCCTCGCGCTGGGCGCGCCGGCGGCAAAGTCGTTTCTCGGCAACGACTTTCAGATTACCAAGATGCGCGGGCGATGGTATCCGGGGCCCGCAGGATCGGCCTTGATGGTATCGTTCCATCCGGCTTACGTACTGCGCCAAACCGGCGGTAAGATCGATGCCGTGAAACGGCTCGTATGGGACGATTTGAAGGCCGTTCGTGCCAAGCTGGATGAGCCGGAAACCACCGCGAACGGCGAGCAAACCGCGCTCTTCGGGGTCTAAAGTCCTATGCTACAATGGGGCGTGCTCCGGAAACCTCTCGAAATTTGGATAGAAGATCTCGCTTTGCGTGCCGACTTTTCCGGCATCGATGCGTTCGCTACGGCATTCGACGTAAAGCGGTATCGCCTCGAACAACTGTATCGTGCGGGGGTCAAAGAGCTAGTAGAGGATCCATCCGATGTAACGACGCTGCCGAAGGCGTTGCGGAGCAGGCTGGCCGACCGCGGGGTAACGTTCTCTTCGGTACGTTTGGTCACCGAACAGCGTTCGGCCGACAAGCAAACGACGAAGGTCGTTTTAGCGTTACGCGACGGAAATGAAGTCGAGGCCGTGCTGATGGAGCATATCGGCGGCCGGACGACGGTATGCATTTCGTCGCAAGCCGGTTGCGCGTTTTTGTGCGCGTTTTGTTCGACCGGACAAGCCGGCTTCAGCCGTCATTTGACGCCGGTAGAGATTATCGACCAGGTGCTGTTTTTCGCGCGCGAACTGCGAACGCGCGACAAGCGGGTCACCAACGTCGTCTTCATGGGCATGGGCGAACCGTTCCATAACTACGACTCGGTGATGGACGCTATTGCGATCCTCAACGATCCGAACGGCGTCGGACTCGGCCACCGCCACATTACGGTGTCGACCGTCGGCGTCGTCGACAAGATCGATCGTTTCGCCGAAGAAGGCAGCCAAGTAAATCTGGCGATTTCGCTGCACGCACCGACGGACGAGTTGCGCGCGGCGATCATGCCGGTCAACCGGCGTTTTCCGCTGAAAGAACTGATGGCGGCCTGCGAACGATATGCGGTTAGAACCAAACGCAAAATGTTTTTTGAGTACGTGATGCTGGAAGGTTACAACGACGGCGACGAAACCGCACGCGCATTGGCGCGCCTGATGCGCGGCCACCTCTATCACGTTAATTTAATACCGTACAATTCGACGCCCGACGCGCCCTTCGCGGGAACTCCCGACGCGCGCATTTGGGAATTTGCAGCGATTTTGCAAAAGGCCGGCGTTCCGGTGACCGTACGTTATAACATGGGGCGCGATATCGCGGCGGCGTGCGGGCAACTTCGCGCGCGAACCCAGCCCAAGGCGTACATGGCAAGTAGCATACCGTAAAGATGAAACATCCGCCACGATTGTCTCGTAGATTGGCGACGACGCGCGAAGGTGCGCCGGTTTTGTCCCGCGCGATGAGGTGAAGGTACATGCCAAAGTCGGGAGAGCCCTCGAGCGACGTCAAGGTGCACGCGAAAATCAAGATCGCGGCGCTCTGGGCGAGCGTGATGTGTTGTTGCGTCTATGGAGACTATTTCGGCCTCTACAAGCCAGGGACGCTGCAAGGGATGCTCGGTGAGCGGATGGGGCCGCTGGGAGCGGTGACGCAAGGAGTACTGCTTGGGACGTCCACTATGATGGCGATCCCAGCCGTCATGGTGTTCCTGTCGCTGGTACTGTGGGCGCCGCTCAATCGTTGGCTCAACGATCCCGGGCGAGTGGGCCTTCTATATAACCCTCGGAGTCGTCGAAATGGTGCTGACCGGCCGTTCGACTTGTCCGCTCGCGCGGGCAACAGTGTCGCGAATGCGGGGCTCGCAGTTGAGGTCGAGGCCCGCGGCGGTCGAACAGCGCGGTGGCGCGACCGCGCGCATCGATGAAGCTCAGTAAACGGAATTGCGGCGGCCCGATGAGAACTCGGGGCCAATGGAAACGGCGACCCAGCGGCGCCGCCCGACGATGGACGAGATCACGGCGCTCGCAAAACGGCGTGGCTTTATCTTTCAGTCGAGCGAGATCTACGGCGGCATTAACGGATTTTGGGACTACGGGCCGCTCGGCGCCGTCTTAAAACGCAACGTCAAGGACGCCTGGTGGCGCGACACGGTCGAGCTGCGCGACGACGTCGTTGCGTTCGACTCGTCGATCGTCATGCATCCGCTGGTGTGGAAGGCGTCCGGCCACGTCGACGCGTTTCACGATGTGTTCGTCGATTGCAAGGTGTGCAAGCACCGCTTTCGCGCAGATCATCTCGGCGATCGTACCTCGTGCCCGGATTGCGGGAGCAAAGACTCGTTCACAGAGCCGCGCGCGTTCAACTTGATGATGCGCACGTTCGTAGGGCCGATGGAGGACAGCGCGTCGATCGCCTATCTGCGACCCGAAACGGCTCAGGGCATTTTCGTCAATTTCAAGAACGTTTATCAGGCCGCCCGGCGGCGGCCGCCGTTCGGCATCGCGCAGATCGGCAAATCGTTTCGCAACGAAATCACGCCCGCCAACTTTACCTTTCGCGTGCGCGAGTTCGAACAAGCCGAGCTCGAATATTTCGTTCCCGACGACGGCCGCGACATGGAGGCGTTTCAGTCTTGGATCGACCGCCGCAAATCGTGGTATGCGAGTTATGGAATCGATCCCGATCGGTTGCGCTTCTACGAGCTCACCGAAGCGGAACGACCGCACTATGCCAAGGCCGGCGTCGATGTCGAATATCTGTTCCCATGGGGCTGGGGCTAGCTCGAGTCGATCGCGCATCGCGGCACGTACGATCTCGACGCGCACATGCGGCTTTCGGGCAAAGATCTCCAGTTCTTCGACGAGGCCTCTAAATCGCATTATACGCCGTCGTTGATCGAATGTTCCGCAGGCATGGATCGCACCG
>JBDTKL010000173.1:0-8262 GCA_039935355.1 Candidatus Tumulicola sp. | reverse complement strand
AGCGCGGCCGGAACTTCGAATTGCGGCTCGGACGCGACCACCAGTGCGACGTCGTTCTCGGCCTCACCGATCGCCTGCGCGCAGGCAGAACACTCGCGAAGGTGCGCGTCCACCTCGGCGCGTTCGTCGTCCGAGAGTGCTCCGAGCGCATAGAGCGCCGCGCGATCTTCCACGTGATCGTATTTCACGAGCGATCGTTTCCTAGCGGCGCGTTCGATCCTAACGTGGATCCGACTTTTCGTAGGCCGAGCTTGATACGGCTTTTGATCGTGCCGAGCGGTTCGTGCAGTTCTGCCGCGATCTCGGTATGGGTCTTTTCTTGGTAGAATGCCAATTCGAGAGCGAGGCGCTGCGATTCCGGAAGCGCGAGGAGCGCGCCGCGAACCCGATCGCGTTCGATCGTATCGGAAATCCGCAACTCATCGTGCTCGACGGGCAAGGAGCCAAGGCGTTCGACCAAGCGAACCGCGCGAGTCTCGCGACGGCGGCGCGAGAGGGCTTCGTTGCGAACGCAGACGACGAGGAAACTTCGGAGATTGCCGCGCGTCGTCGAGTAGGCGCCGCGCGATCGCCATAATCTGGCGACCGTATCGGCGATGCAGTCTTGCGCGTCCTCGGCGTCGCCTAAAACGCGAAAGGCAGTCGAATAGAGCAGCGCAGCGTAACGCCGATAGGCTTCGCTAAACGCCCAGCCCTCGTGCGCCGCAAACGCCGCCGCCAAAGCTTCATCTCCCTCCAGCGCAGGCATCGTGAGCACGGATTTCGTCGCCGTCGAATTTATCCATCCGCTATAGAACGCCGGCGCCACCCGGCCGGATGATTATCCGAGCCAGCGAAACGCCTGCTCGACGAATATTTTGGCGTCGCGATCGACGCAGTCACCGTGCGCGACGACGACCTTGTCGAAGTCCCACGAAAGTAGGGTTCGAACCGACTCGCGCCCGGCGCGGCGGCCCGCTCCCAAAAACGAAAGGCGCAGGTCGCGCGGCGCCCCTCCGTCTACGACGCCGCCCAAACGCAAGAGCGCGTTCCGAATCGGATGCTTGGGCTCGAGCCGAAAGTTTTGCGCGAAATCTGCTACGACGAGCGTATGCGATCGGCGATGGAAAAATTCGACTTCGGATAAGACGGCGCTGCCGCGAAAACGCGTTTGGTCGATCTGCCCCCTCCAAGCCGGCGGCGGTTCGTCGTCGAGCATCGCGGCTTTCCATACCTGGGCCTGCGGAAAGAACTCGGCCCAGGCGTCCAAACGCCAGTCGTGCAGCTGCGTCGGCGAGACGAGATGCGCGACCGGACCTATTTGTGCGAGCTTGCCAACCTGCTCCGCCGTAGCTACGACGGGCGAATCGATCCAGAGCGACCCGTCTCCGAGCTTCACAACCACCATCCTGGTCGGAAGCGGCGCGCCAAAAAAGCGCACCGTTGGCCCGTCTGCAATCCAGATATCGTCGCCAAATGGCTGCAATGCATCCACTCGGAACACGTTCGCGAGTTAATCGCAATTGCCGTCAGCGTCACTCATCCAGACGCGTAGCGACATCGTACTACTGATATGAACCTTTTGCTTTCCGTCGTTCTGCTCGCGCAAAGCACCTTCGCTCCGCTGGTCGGCGCCTCGCAGTGGATCGGTCCGCAGCCGCCTGCCGCCTCATACGCGGGTAAAGTCGTCGTTGTGGACGTCTTCACGTTCGATTGCATTAACTGCAAGCACGTCGTTCCGGAACTGCGGTCGCTGCGCGCGCACTACTCCACCAACGATCTGCTCCTTGTGGGCGTTCATACTCCGGAGATGCCGTCCGAACGCGTGCGGGCGAATGTCGTTGAGGCGCTCGCGGCGCAACAGATCTCGTGGCCGGTTGCGATCGACAACGACCAAAAGCTGTGGAACGCGTACGGCATTCAGTATTGGCCGACACAGCTGATCTTCGATCGTCACGGGAAGCTTCGAAAGACGGTCATCGGCGAAGGCCAGGATGCCGATGTCGCTGCGACGGTCGCCGCTCTCGTGGCAGAGCGATGATCGCGCTCGCACTTGCGGCCACGCTGGCGTCGGGCGGTGAAATGCACGCCTATCGGGTCGCGGTATCCGGGCCTGCCGGATCATCCGTTACCGTTGCAGCCCAGCCTCCGCCCGGCTGGACCGCGACATTCTGCAGCGCCCGTCTTTGCGCGGTTGGCCACGTACCGGTGACGATCGCCGCGACTGGAACCTCGTACGTCGACTTGCATCTGTACGTCGCGGCCCATCCTACGCACGGGGTTGTGTTGGTTACCGCGCGGGGTGATACGTTGCGCCTCCGCGTTTAGACGATCAAGCAGCCCTGCGCGACAGGTGGCTGCAGACCGGCGATGGTAGCATATCGCACTTCATGCGCAAAAAGTCGAGCGTGCTTCGCTTCGTGCCGCTTGCGCTAGCGTTAGCCGTATTTTTCCTCGCAATTTGGATCGCGATTCCAGGTCCGATCCTTCCATTATTCATTTTGACGGTTGCGGGCACCGAGTTGTGGCCGGTCTTGACCCTCTTCAGCGCCATCGTGCTGTTCTTAGCGCTGCGCTCGCGTGACGCCACGCGACCGGCAGCGGTCATCATATCGCTTGCGGCAATGTTGTGTAGCCTCGACCCTCCGATCGCGTATGTGCTCAGGGGTCCGCACGTTCCCTTGGCAGCGTTTCTCTCGCCATCCGGTAGCGCGAGTGAATCCGCCGCTAAGCCAGGAGCACCAACCGTGCTCGACATCTACGGTGGTGCATGGGAACATGGTTCGCCGCAGCACGACGCACAGTTCGATGCGATTATCGAATCCTGGGGCTATCGGGTCATCGCGCTCGATTATCCGCACGCGCCTGGCGCGCGATGGCCGGCACAACGCGAAGCGATTCTTCGCCAGATCGATGCATTGCCCGCGGGCCGAATCGCGGTACTCGGACATTCGTCCGGCGCGCAGTTGGCGATCATCGCAGCGGCCTTCCGGCCGCATCGCATCAGCGCCGCAATCACCTACGAGAGCCCGGTGGATCTTCGGATCGCGTACGAACAGCCGTCCCAGCCCGATGTGATCGACATCCGACACGTTCTGCTCGATCTATGCGGGGGAACCCCGGAGCAGCAGCCCGCGTGTTATCGCAGTGCGTCACCGCGCTATGTGGTGCATTCGGGCATGCCGCCAATCCTTATGATCGCCGGTGGGCGAGATCACATCGCCTCGGTTCGCGGCGAACGCTACTTGCGTGACACACTTCGGAGCGACGGAGTCAGCGTCACCTATATCGAGTTACCCTGGGCCGATCACGCCTTCGAAGAGGTTCCCACCGGGTTTCACGACCGCATCGCGCTGTGGTACGTTCGAACATTCCTCAATCGCACGTTAGGACAGCCCTAAGCAACACTTTGCCTCCTAACTTCCTGTCACATCTCGTAGTGACGTCCGTTGCGAGTCTTTCGAAACGGACGCCGGCATTTAGGAGGGTCTGCGCGGCACGCTTGAGGGAAGCGTCGGAAACGGACGCCAGACCGCAGCCGCACGCGCAGCTGCATCGAGGGTCGGATCCTTTCTTATAGTGCGGGCTCGTCGAACCTCATGCGGATTGGCTAATGTAGCGCAGCGCGCTCAGACCTGGCAGAAAGAAATACGCGCCCCCCGTGACGGTGACGAACTGCGGTAGGCCGGTTAGCCGCGTCCGCGCCGCATCCGCGCGGTTCATCACGAACGCGTCGGTCGATTCCCCATTAGGGCCTGGTTCGCGATTACCCAATAGCGGATCGGACTCGCCGACGAGCCCGTTGAACTTCGAGCTTGCGAACCACGCGCTCTGTAGAAACTCGAATTGGCGGCCGATGTTTGCGTTGAGACACACGAAACGCAAACCGCGCGCCGGATCGTCCGCCGGCGCCGGCAAGGTTGCGTCGGATGGTGCGAGGGGCAGACCGTACTCGCGACCGCGGCGCACGATCCGATGAAAGCGCACCGACGACGTGATATCGTCTTGAAACCGTTGCTTTCCAAACCCCAACATGGCAAGCAACGTAGCGATGGGGCCGGACGGCACGGATGAAAAGTCTCCGTTGCGCGGATTGGCGCGACGAATGTGCGCGCCGAACGGACAGCGCGTTCCGTCGGGATCCTGCGCGAACGTGAAATCATTTTGATCGTTGCCTGTCTGCACCAACGACTCCCCTTTCGGCGTTCGCCCGACAAACGCACTGGCGATGGTTTCGGTTTTGGCAAACGACCAAAATGCGCGTACGTCTTGAAGTAGATCGCGTAGGACGAGATAGGTTCCATTGCGGCCGAGATCGCGCTTCGACGCATCGTCTTCGGCCGGCAGCAGCAAGTCGTTGACGCCACCAGTGCTCAAGAGCGGGCGATCGGTGTAACGATCGTACTCGTTGCGATACCCGAGCAACACTTCCCCGAGCGCAACGACGTTGCCGTAGGCCGGTTTATCGCCGCGCAACTCAAGCTGCTGCTGCCAGTCGATTTGTGGCTGGCTGATTCCATCGGTAAAACCAAACTGCTCGAAGCCGTAGAGATCCGACGTGCCCAGTTCGGCGATCGACGCAAACGCTCGATCCCACAGCGGCGTCCGCACCCTTACCACAAACGCATCGAGCGCTTCCGGCGCAGCAAACAACGCGACGAGGACATGCGGCTCGCGATCGACGTTTCCCCAGGTCCAATACTGCGGCGCGTTGGCGCCGACGTCGCCGAGACGGCGCGACCGGTCATCCTCCCCGCCGACACCCTGGAGAAATTCCGGCGAAAATTGCGCGACCGCGGCCTCCGGCACGCCGACCGCGCGAAGGCCGGACGCGGTGAAGGCGACGTGCATTGCACTCGATGCAAGCGGCAACGACTCGACGGCGTCGGTTATCGGAGCGTCGCGCAGCCACGCGCGCGCGGACTGTGGGTCCTTCACTGTTAACAATAGGTACGACGCGCCTTTTAGGTGCCCGTGAGCGAACCGCACGATGCCTTGAACGTCGGCGAAGTCGACGCCTTTGACTTGCGAATTCATAGCAACGCGGCCCATTCTCGAGCTTGCGCGGCGGTAAGGGCAGGCGCTTCTAGACCCGCGCGAATTTCGGCGTTGCGCTGTAAGTCTACGGTCGTTAATCCGGAATGACCGTTGTACCAAACCTGCGTGTAGCACTGATGCCTGTAGAGGAGATTCTTGAACTTCTGCTCGTCCTTACATCCGTCAGCAACGAGCCAGCGCGTCTTGGGATAGCCGATTCCGTTGCTGAAGACGAAGTTGAGACCGAATCCCGCTTTGTTGATAAAATCGTCCATGTAGCTTTCGAGACTTCCATCGTAGTTACTCATGAAGGCGAGCCGGCGCTTATTGTCGAGCCACACCCAGCGCGCGAAGTGAATCGTTCGAACGCGTCCGAGACGGCCTCGCGTGAAGACGTGCCGCGAAGCGTAGTTCAACATGAAGAAACCGGCAACGCTCGCGATGCGGCGAACCATTCCGGGCTTGACCGACCCGACAGCACAAAATGCGTTGGTGACGTCGCGATCTTCCGTCACGGCGATGGTCGCGCGGTGCACCGGATCTACTTGCGGGCAGATCACCGGATCGGTCGTTTCGCGGATTCGTACGAGCACCAGCAGCACGACCGCCAGCACCGCAAGAACCGGCGCCAAGACGATGGCGATGACTATCGGCAAGATGGCGGCGGCGGCATTCGAAATCCACCAGCCAAGACGCGTTGGCGGATCAGGCGTCATCGTTAGCCGCGCCGCTGCAATTTCGTCGCTGACGTGCCGCCGCAACATCGCGTGCAACTCGAGCGGCGTTGCAAGCGCGACGGTGCCCGCGTTTTCGTCGAGATATCGCTCCATCGCCCCGCGTAATGCTGCTTCTTCTCGAATCTGCAGCATCGTACGTCCCTTCCAATTGGCATACCACGCCGACGATGGAGCCGCATGGGACTTCATCCAGTCAAAGAGGCTGGTTGTGCCGTCGAAGTTTTCGCAGTGCGAAAAGATTTTCACCAGGCCTGGTGTCGCGCGCTCCACCAACTCGCGAAGAAACGCGTCTTCGCCACCGTCGACGTCGCCAACGAATGCCAGGTACGGCGGATAGACCTCGGGCGCCATACCGTAAACGGCGACGTCGCCGATGGTGTCGTCGCGAACGATGCAAAAGCGTGCGAAGTGCAGCCGCTCGAAGTCGGCAAACGGAACGAGCGGATCGTGTGGATTCGCACGGCCGGGTTCGAGGTTCATCGCTTCCAGTAGCGCGAGCAGATCGTCGACGACATCGGGACGGACCGGCGCCAACACAAAAAATGGGGCTTGTGGAGTCATGGGACGCCAATTAGATTAGTGTTGCACGCCACTGGGTTCAAGCTTGTCGGAACTGATGTGGAGAGTGATTTTTCCGGGAACGCTCACTTCTTGTTGAAATGCCGGGCTCTTGTTGCCGTTCACGTAGATCCGAAGAAGATATTTGCCACTCGCGAGACCGAAGAACGAAAAACGTCCGTTTGAATCGCTGATCGACGGACCGAACCACTTGGATCCCGTTTCGCCATAGAGGTAGGCCTTGAGCCCGGTTACTGCGGAACCGCTGGTTGAAAACGCTTGCCCGAAGAACGACAACGTTTCGGCTTGAGCCAAGGTGCTCAGCGCGACGAACATTGCGAACGCAACTACCAACATATACGATGCTCGCATGCGCACGATGATTCGCCGTTTCAATGTCCGGCCGTTTCTAAGCCTGGCGGTGCCTGGACATTTGATAACGCCTGCGAGACGCCGCCGGTCTGCGGTTGATCGACGAGCTTGGCGACACTTTTCGAATCGATAAGCGCGATTGGATTTGCGATGTCGATCGAATTTCCGCTCGTATAGCCTCCGCTATAAATGGTCTCGCCGTTGGCACGTACCGTAAGCTGCGAGCTTTGCGGAACCGTCGTAACGTCGATATTTTCCGACAGAAAGCTGTTGTCCGAAGCTTGCACCAAAAAGTGCTGATCTTGTAAGGCGAGATGGATCGGAATAAAGAAGCGCCTGTTCGCAACGACGATCTCTTCCGGATGGACGCAGAGCGGGTTTGCTTGCGCAAACGAGCCGGTTAGAATAACCTGTTGGTCTTTCAGCGGTCCTTCCTGATACAGGATGTAGAGCGGAACGACCAAGATACATGCGGCGCAGAGCAGATACAGGCTGACGAGCGTCGTGCCTGCCGAAATTTTAAGACCCGCGAACTCGAAACTTAGAGCTTGCATGCCGGTTTGGCCGGGCTGTGTCAGGGCCGAACCGAGTCGGCCGACCATGATCGCCAAGACGATGCCGGTTACGGCGCAAATGACCATCACACCGATTAATACAGTCATGAAACCCCCAGCTGAGGCTGACTCGCTCTACGAGGCTAGCTTATCATGCTCCGTTCAGTTTTGCCAACGCTGCGGTTGCAGCCGGTGACTTGGGGCTTTCCTGAAGCTCGACGTTGAGTGCGGCGCGGGCGACGTCGATGTTGTTCCGCTTCATGGCAAGCTCGGCCAGCGCTAAATGCGGCGAATAGTAGTACAGCGTCGGCATCTCTCTGATGCCGACAAGGCGATCGCCGCGAGCAGCATCGGTCGACGCGGTTTCGAGCAGCGTCAAGGCATTGGCATCATCGTGTTGGTTCAGGGCGATCTGCGCGAGCACCGACGAACGCATCGCACTTTCGATCGCCGTTCGATACGGCTTCGCCGCCGACACCGCCGGTAGGTTAGCAAGCGTCGCTTTCGCTTTATCGTTTTCGCCGAGCTTCGCAAACGCGAGCGCGCGCGTAAATGTCGCCGCCGCATCGTCGTTTTTCGTATACGGCAAGGCAATGACACCTTGCCAATCTTGCGCGGCAACCAGCGCGCGTTCGATCAGCGAAGGATCGTCCGCGCGCTCCGCCACAGCCACCGTTTCTGATGCGCGCCCATTTTGAATCAGCGCGTAGACCAAGAACTCGACGTTGTGCGAGTGATAGTAACGCGGAGCGCTATAGTATCCCGGATGGCAGCAATCGAAGTCCGCGTAATCCATCGCGACGGAACGTTGGCCGACGTCGAGCGCTTGCGCGTACAGGCCGAGGTCGAAAAACGTGTGGCCCGGCATATGCGTCAGGTGCGAATCTTCAGAGGGCAACGTGAAGCTCGCGAGCGTCGTCGCCGCGCCGGCGGCTGCCTTTGAGTCGCCGGCAAACTGCGCGGTGTGAATGTAAAAGTGCAACAGGCCCGGATGGTTTGGACACTTCGCGAGACCCGCCTGAAAC
>JBDTKL010000172.1:0-4919 GCA_039935355.1 Candidatus Tumulicola sp. | reverse complement strand
CGAGAGGTCGACCGCGACGACGGTTTTGCGTCCGTTCACGGTCTGACCCACGAGATAGTTGAAGTCGGTATCGGTCGCCCACAGGCCCACCCTACCCGCCGCGCGGTGCGCGAAGGCGGGACGTGGTTGCGCGATGTTTTTGAGTCGATCGCGTAAGCGCGCTTGCGGAACAGGCCCCTGAAGTTGTCCCGAGGCCTGCAACTGCAGTAATCGCGCGGGGGACATCGGCGCGCGCAGCAGTGCGGTTCGATTCACGTCCGACATCTGAGAAGGCGACGATGGTGCTGCCGAACCAGCGCATCCGGCAAGAGCGGCGGTTGCGATGAACCCACCGAGCAATACGAGCGAACGAGGCGAGCGCATCGAGTTTCTCCTCAGCAATAGCATCGAGCGATTGTTCGATGCCTTACTGCCGCTTGCGGTCCGTTTCCTAGCTGACGGGTTGCGCTCGCCGCTTTACAGCTTGTAGTAGCCGGGAAACGCGACCGTAACGGCGCCGCCCAGCGTGGGATGTTGTCCCGGGAGCGCGATCGGAGCGACTTCTTGCACCAAGAAACGGAACGGAGCGATCATAAACGCGCCATAGTATGTCATGTCCCGCACTACGAACGGATTCGAGGTCGCGTCGTAGCGCATGCCGAGATACGCATGCGGTACGGGATAGATTTTGAGTCGCGCGTATCCGCCGCTCGATCGTTGATTGGTCCCGAACCCATCCGCATTGTGGTCGTCGCCCCACCATTGCTCCGCTTGCAGGTCGACCGGACCGAAACGCCCGTGCGCCAACAAACCATAGCGTTGGTATGCGTCGCTGAATGCAGAGCGGCCGGTCGGAAGAATCGAGCGTTCGCCATTGAGAAACTCTCCGCCGGCATCGATCTCCGAGTTTGCCTTGGAGAGGATGCCTTGATCGAGCCACAATCCGACCTCGGGCGCGCCGTTGAAGGTCACTTCGCCGGTGTCCACCGGCTTGCCGCCGTACGCCGCGCCTTTGAACTCGCTGAAATCTACCGTCAGATTGGCGACGAGATTACCGATCGTTTTCTGATCCCATAAGCCCCAGCGCGGAGACGCCAGCGGTAGGTCGTTGAGTCCGACGTGCGCGTTATAATAGCCGTATCCTTGAAGATCGTCTAACCGTTCGCCGGGAGACTGCGCCAACGGTAGTTCGAACAATCCCATGCGGTATTCGGACTTAGTGTGCGCGTTATAGTCGGTCAAGAAGCCGAGGTAGAGCGCGGCCGGACCGCCTCCCGCTCCCAAGCTATAGTGCATGAACGCAGAGATGTTGCCGAGATCGGCGTTGCCCAACACGATTCCGCCGGGCGTCCAACGGCGCGTTCCAGCCGCCGGATCTTGCGAATACCCCATTTGATAGCGTATCGCAAACACGGTCGTCGGATGTTTTGGCTGCGGTAACTTGTAACCGTGCATGCGAAAATAGTTGCCGAACGCGTTCAACTCAGGCATTACGCTATGGCACGCACCGCACTGCAAATGATAGCGTTGCGCGAAGATTGGAATCGCCTGCGCCGGCGCCGACGCACACACCACGAAAAGTGCAAACGCGACGGCAGCCGCCAATCTATTCAACAACGATCGCACCCCGCATCGGCGCGCCGTAATGGAAGTAGCATCCGAAGAGATAGAGGCCTTTCTTATCGGCCTTGAGCGTTTGCGAGCTCCCTCCGGCCTGCATAGCACCGCTGCTCCAACCGCCCGACAGCGTCGTTCCTGATTGGGTGAGCGCGCCTTGGCCGAACGGCGATCCCGCCGGGAATTTCGATTCATTCGGGATGTAGGTGGCGGTATGTGCGAAACCATCGCTGTTGGTGAACGTGATGGTATCGCCGACGTGTGCGATCGTCACCGGCGGTTTCATGCCACCGCTTTCCCCATATGGCGTTTTCGCCGGCTGGTTGAGCGTGAGATTCACGTCGATCGTAAGATTTTGCGCGCTCGGCGCGGTGCCGCCGCCCGACGATGCGGCGGTGATTCCATTGGGCGTACAGGCTGCCAAAGCCAACGACAGCAAGACGCTTGTAATCGGTATACGTTTCATGAGAACGCGATACAGTAGCCGTTAGGCGAGATGGTGCCGCTCACGATCTTGCAGGATCCGTCGCCCCCGGAAGCACCGGGAATAAAGGATTGGCATTTCGCGCAGCGTTTATCGCCGTTCGGCTTGTCCTGATACTGGACGGCGGACTGAGCCACTTTGTCGTCCGCTTTCGCAGCTTTCGAAAGCACAATCCATGCAACGGACGCGCCGGCCGCGGTTAGAATAAATCGTTTACGGGTTGCAACGGTGGTTCGCATGAGCGCACCGTAACCCCAATGTATGAAGAAATTCTAAAGGCTGCCCCCATCGAGCGCGGCCTGCATCTTGAGGATCGTATTCCAATTGCGCGCGGTGCCGCGGGTCTCGAGGGCTCGTTCGATGACGGCGTTGGTGAGTTTTGTGTCGGCCTGTCCGGCGGGATAGGTGATGTAGACGTGTCGTGTGCCCGTCGCGACGAGTTCCGGCCCGCGAATCGAATTCCGCAGCCGCTCCAGACCCAGCGCGCTCGGCGAATGCCGCAGAACGACGACGGCCAGCCGCGACGGCTGTTCGATCGCTTCTCGTTCGAACGGATTCGCCTCGACGATTTGCTGCAGTTCGCAGGCATCGCGGATGAAATACTCGGTGCGTACGCCGAGACGCTGCTCGGTTTCCCGCTGAAGGAGCGTTTCGAGCCGCGCGTCGGCACGTTTCGACGCTTCGAAGACGACGTTTCCACTTTGCAGTAGCGTCTTCGCTCGTTCGAAACCGAGATCGGCGAGCATCGCTTTGAGCGCCGCCATCGACAGCGCGTTTCCGGCTACGTTTACCGCTCGCAAGAACGCTGCATATCGAATGGCTACAGCTCCCAAAAGAAGGGCAGCGAGACCGCTCGAGCTCGTACTCGTGCGATCCCGCTGCGGGAATGGTGGCCGTATTGGGCCGTGTGTTACTTCGAGACGGTCAGATCGAACCGGTCGAGGTTCATCACCTTTTCCCACGCGGCGATGAAGTCGCGTACGAAATGCTCTTTTTCGATCGCGTATACTTCGGCAACCGCTCGCAGTTGCGAGTTCGATCCGAAGACCAGGTCGCAGTTGGTTGCGGTCCACACCGCGTCGCCCGTGCGGCGGTCGCGAGCTTCGTAGGTGTAATCCGTCCCCGACGGTTGCCACTTCGTGGTCATGTCGAGGAGGTTGACGAAGAAGTCGTTCGTCAACGTTCCGGGCTTCTTGGTGAACACACCGTGCTTGGATCCGCCGGCGTTCGCACCAAGGACGCGCAGACCGCCGACGAGCGCCGTCATCTCCGGAGCGGTCAGCGTGAGAAGCTGCGCACGATCCAATAGACGTTGCTCGGGCGAGCGAGCGTGGCCGCGCCCAACGGCGTTCCGAAACCCGTCGTTTTTCGGCTCGAGTACGGAGAACGATTCGACATCGGTGTTCTCTTGCGACGCGTCGGTACGGCCGGGCGAGAACTGCACCTTCGCATCGGTGCCCGCGTCCTTTGCCGCTTTTTCGATTCCAGCGGCACCGCCGAGAACGATGACGTCGGCTAACGAAACCTTCTTGCCGCCGTTGAGCGATGCGTTAAAATCGCTGCGCAGTTTCTCGAGCGTTTCGAGAACCTTCGCGAGTTCCGCCGGTTGATTGATCGCCCAATCTTTTTGCGGAGCGAGCCGGATGCGCGCACCGTTTGCGCCGCCACGCTTATCGGTGCCGCGGAACGTCGACGCCGACGCCCATGCGGTCGAAACGAGTTGCGAAACGGTGAGGCCGCTACCGAGAATGCGCCGCTTCAGTTCGGTCGCATCGGCATCGTCGATCAGCGCATGATCGACGGCCGGAACCGGATCTTGCCAGATTTGCTCCTGGGCCGGAACCTCGGGACCGAGATAGCGAGCGATCGGACCCATGTCACGATGCATGAGTTTGTACCACGCCTTGCCAAATGCGTCGGCGAACTCTTGCGGGTTCTCATGGAATCGCTTCGAGATCGGCCCGTATGCCGGATCTACTTTTAGCGCGAGATCCGTCGTGAACATGATCGGCGCATGCTTCTTCGAACGATCGTGCGCATCCGGAACGGAATCTTTGCCCGCGCCGTCTTTCGGCGTCCACTGATTTCCGCCGGCGGGGCTCTTCGTCAGCTCCCACTCGAAGTTGAATAGATTGTTGAAAAAGCCGTTATCCCACTTGGTCGGAGACGACGTCCACGCACCCTCGAGGCCGCTCGTGATCGTCGCGTCGCCATGTCCGCTTCCGAACGTGTTGCGCCAGCCGAGATTCTGCTCTTCGATGCCCGCGCCGGCCGGTGCGAATCCAACGTACTGTCCGGGATCTGCCGCACCATGCGCTTTACCGAACGTGTGTCCGCCGGCAATTAACGCAACGGTTTCCTCATCGTTCATCGCCATGCGACCGAATGTTTCGCGAATGTCGCGTGCTGCAGCGATCGGATCCGGCTTACCATCCGGACCTTCCGGATTCACGTAGATGAGGCCCATCTGTACGGCCGCGAGCGGCTCTTCCAAGTCGCGCTCGCCGCTGTAGCGCTTATCGCCGCCCAGCCATTCTTCTTCCGGACCCCAGTAAATGTTCTCGTCGGGCTCCCACGCATCGATGCGACCGCCCGCGAAACCAAACGTTTTGAAACCCATCGATTCCAGGGCGCAGTTGCCCGCTAGCACCATCAAATCGGCCCACGAAATTTTGCGGCCGTACTTTTGCTTGATCGGCCACAGCAGTAAGCGCGCCTTATCGAGATTCGCGTTGTCGGGCCAACTGTTGAGCGGCGCGAACCGCTGCGCGCCCGCACCGGCGCCGCCGCGACCGTCGTGGATGCGATACGTTCCAGCGCTGTGCCATGCCATACGGAT
>JBDTKL010000171.1:0-3634 GCA_039935355.1 Candidatus Tumulicola sp. | reverse complement strand
TTCGGCCAGCGAAATCACGATGCCGTTATCGGTGGCCGCTGCTTGCAATTCAAAGTTGAACCCGACGCAGAACCGCTTCCGTAGCGCCAAGCCCCATGCACGATTCACGCGCGCTCCGAACGGAGCGTGCAGAATCAACTGCATTCCGCCGGCCTCGTCGAAAAAGCGTTCTGCGACCACGCGGCGACAAGTCGGGATCGCGCCCAGGCCGGCTTTGCCGGCGCGGATGTAGGCAACGATTTGTTCGGCGCCCGGCCGGTCCGCCGCGCACTGCGTCAGCAGTAGTTCGACGGCTTCGGCATCGTTACGCGCGTCGATATCGTCGCGCAAGGCGCCGACTTCGCGCGAAAGTTCGATCGTTCGACCTAGTCCTTCGCCGTTCCAAAACGGAATCGTGGGCGGCGATCCGTGCGCGTCCTCTACTCGCACTACACCGTTCTCGACGCGCCGAATCTTCCAAGAATTCGTTCCGAGTAAGAAGATATCACCCGCCATGCTTTCGATTGCGAAATCTTCGTCGAGCGATCCAACGATTTGCCCTTCGGGCTCGGCGATCACGGTGTAGTTCGCACTATCGGGTATCGCGCCGCCACAGGTGATCGCGAACAAGCGGGCGCCGCGGCGCGCTCGAAGCATACCGTTGACGCGGTCGTGGTGCACGAACGTTCCGCTGCGACCGCGGGTGGTCGTAATGCCGTCGGCGACGAGCGAAACCACCGCGTCGAAATCGTCGCGCGTCAAGTCGCGGTACGAGTACGTCGATCGAAAGCGGTCGTACAAATCCGTTGCGCTCCACTCGTGGGACGCGCACGCGGCCACGATTTGTTGCGCCAAGATGTCCATGGCCGGCGGCGGAACTTCGAGCGCATCCATTTCGCCCGAACGAAGCGCGCGGACCAACGCCATGCATTCCAATAACTCGTCGCGAGTGGTCGCATACAAAATGCCGCGGGGCGTCGCCCCAACCCAGTGGCCGGAACGTCCGATGCGTTGCAGCGCCGTGGCGATCGAGCGCGGCGTGCCCAGTTGCACGACGACGTCGATCGTGCCGATATCGATGCCGAGCTCCAGCGATGCTGTGGCGACGACGGCGCGAATCGATCCTTCTTTCAGTCGGTTCTCGGCCTCGAACCGCGCCTCGCGCGACAGGCTCCCGTGATGCGGCAGCACGACGCCCTCACCCAATCGTTCGGTGAGCGCGAACGCAACGCGCTCGCTCATGCGACGCGTTGGAACGAAGACGAGGGTGGTTCGGTGCGTGCGAACTGTTTCGGCCACGCGATCGTAAATTTCGGCCCACATCTCGCCGCTGGCGACCGCACCCAGTTCGTCGCTGGGGACGGCGATCGACAGTTCCATGTCGCGGCGGTTACCGACGTTGACGATCTTCGTTCGATCTCCAAGGAAGGCTCCGATCGTCTCGATCGGTGAAACGGTCGCGGAGAGTCCGATGCGCTGCGGTCGCGCGCCGCCGGTCTGCGCAACCAACTCGTCGAGACGCGCGAGCGTCAGCATCAAATGCGCGCCACGTTTGCTGTTCGCGACGGCGTGTATTTCGTCGACGATGACCGCGGTGACGCCGGTAAGCAGAGCGCGCGAACGCTCGGCCGTAAGCAGAATAAACAGCGACTCCGGCGTCGTGACCAACACATGCGGCGGCTTGGTCAACATCTGCCGGCGTTGCGCGGCGGTCGTGTCGCCGGTTCGTACGGCCGTGCGGATCGGCTGGAGCGCGACCCCGGCAGCCTGCGCGGCGGCCGTCAGTTCGCTCAGTGGCAGTTCGAGATTTTTGCGGACGTCGTTCGTTAGCGCTTTGAGCGGCGACACGTACACGATCAGGGTACGGTCGGGTAGCGTGCCGGCTTCTGCCTTGCGAATTAAACCGTCGAGACTGGTCAGAAACGCTGCTAACGTTTTGCCCGAGCCGGTGGGTGCGGCCAGCAGCAAATCGCCACCGGTAGCGATCGCCGGCCATGCTTGGATCTGCGGCTCGGTCGGTCGTTGGAAACGATCGCGAAACCAGCCGGCGACCAGCGGATGAAACGACCCCGTCATAAGCGTACTCGCTTCAACCCGTCGCCGGCCGAAGGTGTTGCGCTACGTTTTCGGTGACGGTGTCCGCGCGGGCGTAGGGGTTGCTGTTGGCGTGGGTGTCGGCGTTGGAATCGGCGTAGGTGTCGGCGTTGGGGACGGTGTCGGCGTTGGCACCAAGCTCACGACCACCCCGACCGGCTGATCCAAGCCGCTGCTCACGACCCTCGTGTGCGCTCCACCGGCCGGATACTTGTAGAACGCGGCGTTGGCTTTGCACGAGTCCGCGCCGATCAGCGTCGTCCTCTTCTCGATGAAGAACTGCGCGATGTCGCAAGCGCCCAGCAAATCCGTCGTGCCGATGACCGTTCCACCCGATCCGCTGTTCTGAATCTGATAGACAGCCCCCTCATTCGGCGCGTATTCCTGATCGCCGACGGCGATATTAGCCTGGGTCCAAATGACGCCGCCGGGCCAGTTGATTGTCGTGTTGATCGTAACCGGCGTGTAGGTCCAGCTGCCTTTGTGAAGCTCGGCTAGCTCGAACGTGAAATAGCTGCCGTTGCCTAACCCGTCGACGAAAATATTGCCCTCGTCGTCGAAACTCAAAAAAAACGACTGCCAGAAGAGCGGGTTCGGATAGGTCGTTGGTTTCCCGGCGGCCTTTTTATAGGTCGAAACGCTGCCGCCGTAAAAGCTGGTATCGAACGCGTTCGAAACGGCGAGGTCGCCGGTACGCGGATTGATCGCGCACGCAACTGGATATTCGCCCGCATCGTTCAGCGTCGCTACCGGCGTCGTCCCGGCGTGCGTGTATTCGATGACATTCGACGCCTGCGTGTTGGTGATGAAGACGTCGCCCGCACCGTCCAGGCACTCGCCCTGCGGTTGGTTGAATCCGGTCAACGTGCCGGCTTGCACGCCCTGCGGAAATGTGTACACCTGCACGTCGTTCGTTCCAATATCCGAAATATACATGAGTTTTTGGCGCACGACGTTGGGGCGCATCCAAGCGCCTCCCCGGTCCGGGCGAACGGTCGACTTGCGGGACGGTATAAGCAGCGTGCTTCGAGCACGGATCGCAAGGGATTCGCCCTTGCCGTTCGCCATGGCGGCGTTCTGCTGCGGTGCGCCGCAGCCGGTGACAAATAATATTAAGACGCCCGCGATACTGTATCGGCTCATGCGGCGAACCTTCGCTCGGAAAATAGAGGTCGTCGAACCATTTGAGTAGCCGGCCACAACCTCCTAGGAATAACTTGAGAACAAAAAAGTGGGAGGACGGCGGACCGTCCTCCCACTGTTCACCTTCACTACAGTTCTACCCGCGGTAGAACATGAGTGCGATCGTGCTTACTCCTTGGAACGCGGAGCGTAGGCAGCGCCTTCCGGCTCCAGGCTTCCCGAGAAACCGCTGGTGACGGAGGTCGTGTATGTCAGGCTCTTGCCGTCATACTTGTAGAGGTCAATGCCGCTGGTGAGGTTACCGGTAGCGAACATGGTACCGCTCTTGTTCAAGTGACCGAACACGGCTTCCGAATGCAGCGCGAGCGGACCCGCCACCTTCGTGCACTTCGGATTGCAACCCTTATACACGTTGACC
>JBDTKL010000170.1:0-2953 GCA_039935355.1 Candidatus Tumulicola sp. | reverse complement strand
GTTGGGCTTTCGACATGGTCGGCTCCACAGGGAAAAGTCAGTAAGTAGTAAGCGCGGGGCGGAGCGCCCCACGGTAAGACCGACCGGTTCGAGCGGAATATCCCAGGTCCTTTCGGAGCGCCTAATCTGTGGATTTCATGAGACTACATCGCTTCTAATAGGCTGCGGAGCAGTGGCATCCACGCGCCCTCCGCCCGCCTGCTTCCGCCGGCCGACGGCAAATCGACCGTCATTTTGCCCTCGCCGATTCGGAATCGATTCTTCGTGAGCGATTGAAATTTCGAGATCGCTTCGGGCGCCAGACTGAAGCCCGAACCGACACCCAACGTCAGGCGTTCTTCGTCGATCACGACGCGCGTAACGTGCTTGGCGAGCGCGACGGCGCGCAACTTCGTTAGTTCGACCAAATATTCGAGCGGCTTCGGGAACGGGCCGAATCGGTCTCGCACGCCGGCCGCGATCTCGTCGACGTCGGCTTCGCTGCGCGCTTTGGCGAGTTGCTGGTACACGCCGATTTTTTGCGAGACTTGCGGAATGTAATCGCTCGGAATAAAAGCGCTGATCTTTACGTCGATCACGGCCTCGCGGCGTTGTTCGATGCCGGACCCCGCGCCGCGACGAGCGGCGATCGCTTCTGCCAACATTTCGCAATACGTTTCGAAGCCCACCGACGCGATGAATCCGGATTGCGCGGCGCCCAGCAAATTGCCGGCTCCACGAATCTCGAGGTCGCGCATCGCGATCTGCAAGCCCGAACCCAGATGCGTGAACTCTCGAATCGCTTCGAGTCGCGCCTTGGCATCATCGCTCAACGACTTGTGGCCCTGATACAGCAAATAGCAGTAGGCTTGATGGTTCGAGCGGCCGACGCGCCCTCGTAACTGGTACAGTTGCGCGAGGCCGAAGC
Source organism: Candidatus Tumulicola sp. (assembly GCA_039935355.1). Lineage (GTDB taxonomy): Bacteria > Vulcanimicrobiota > Vulcanimicrobiia > Vulcanimicrobiales > Vulcanimicrobiaceae > Tumulicola. Next base: position 2,046 of record JBDTKL010000170.1, on the reverse strand, counting down.
GGTCGGCATCGTTGACGACCATCGTGTTGACGTTGGGAATGTCGATCCCGTTTTCGATGATCGTCGTGGCCAGCAGCACGTCGAGTTGGCCGTCGATGAACGCCTGCATCACCGGTTCGAGCTCGGATTCGCGCATCTGTCCGTGTCCAATGCCGATGCGCGCGCGTGGGACGAGCTTCTGGAGCGCGGCCTTCAGCGCATAGATCGATTCGATCCGGTTGTGTAGGTAATAGATCTGGCCGCCGCGGTCGAGTTCGGCATTGATCGCGTGCGAAACGACCGCGTCGCCGGCCGGTACCACCAGCGTTTTGATCGACATACGGTTCTTGGGAGGCGTTTGAATCAGCGAAAGATCGCGAACCGCGAGGAGCGCCATGTGCAGCGTCCGCGGAATCGGCGTTGCCGAGAGCGTCAGCACGTCGACTCCGGCGCGATACTCCTTCAAACGTTCCTTGTGCATTACGCCGAAGCGCTGCTCTTCGTCGACGACGATCAATCCGAGATCGGCGAAGACGACGTCCTTCTGCAAGAGCCGGTGCGTTCCGATCACGATGTCGACCTTGCCGAGGGCCAGATCGCGGATGGTAACCCGCTGTTCGGCACGCGTCTTGAAGCGCGATAACTCTTCGATGCGCAGTGGAAATCCACCGAAACGTGCTCCGAACGTACGGTAATGCTGGTCCGCGAGTAACGTCGTAGGCACCAACACCGCCACTTGCTTCTTGTCGGCGACCGCCTTGAACGCGGCGCGCATCGCAACTTCTGTTTTACCGTAACCCACGTCGCCGCAAATCAACCGGTCCATCGGTTTGGCGGCTTCCATGTCGCGTTTGGTCGCCTCGATGGCCGAGCGTTGATCGACGGTCAACTCGTATGGAAACGCTTCTTCCATTTCGACCTGCCACGTCGTGTCGACGGCAAAGCGGTAGCCGCTGGAAAGTTCGCGCTCGGCGTACAGTTCGACCAATCCATCGGCAATTTTCGCTAACGATTCGGAAACGCGCGTCTTGGTCCGCGCCCAATCGGCGCCGCCCATTTTTGAAAGCCGCGGCAGCTGGCCTTCGGCCGCAGTATATTTGGTGACTTGATGCATCTGCGTCACCGGTACGAGCATACGATCGCTGCCGGCGTAACGCAGGTCGAGGTAATCCTGCGTAGCGCCGAGCACGGTCTCTGCGCGTAATCCGAGGTACTGGCCGATGCCGTGCACTGCATGGACGACGAAGTCCCCGACTTTGAGATCGCCGAGGGTGACGGGCACGCCCTCTTTGATGGCGCGCATTTTGACGCGCTTGGGCGGCGCTCCGAAAATTTCGCGGTCGCCCAGCACGCGCAACTGCAACGACGGAACGCTAAAGCCGGCTTCGATGCTTCCCGCGACGACCGTTGCTCCGCCCTCGGGCACCCCGGCGGCGCGCAGCAAATCGTTGGTTCGGCCGACGGCCGACGTAACGATCGCAACGCGCTCGTGGTCCTCGACCGCTTCGCGCACGCTGCGGGAAAAGAGCTCGATCTGACGGTTGAAATGTTCGGCAGGGCGGCACTCGAGCGCAAATCGCTCGATGACCGGCGGCAGCCACTGCGTTACCCCGGCATTTTCGATCGCACCCGGTACGATCAGGGTGGCCTTGTCCGCTGCAGCTCGCGCGAGATCCTCGAGCGACGGGTGCGTCGCAGCGATCTCGGCCAACAACGCTTCGCCGACGCGCGATTCGTCCACCGGAAGCTCGCCCGACGCAACGTCGGCCAATAGCACGTGCTGTTCGCGCGCGCGCTCGCGGTCGAGCGCGTCCGCGATTGCGGCGATTGAAGCCGGTTCGTCGAACGCGACAACGCTGCCGATCGGAAGATAGTCGAACAGCGTTTCCGGACGTTCGTATGCGAGCGACAACCACGCTTCGGGCACGTCGGCGTTGGCTTGCATTGCGGTTTCGAACTCACGGCGCGTTGCAGGCGGTCCGTCGAAGCGCTCGAGGATGCGCGAACGATACTCGTCGTCGCGCGGAATTTGATTCCACGGCACGATGTCGACCCGGTCGACCGACG
>JBDTKL010000169.1:0-5431 GCA_039935355.1 Candidatus Tumulicola sp. | reverse complement strand
TCATCGATAGCGACGGCGTTCTCGATTTGGAAGAGATTCCGAAGTCGGCGATCGTGTTGGGCGGCGGATATACCGCCTGCGAGCTCGGACAGTTTTTGAGCCGGATGGGCGCCGAAACGACGATGATCATTCGCAGCGGGCACTTGCTGACCGAAACCGACGACGATATCGGCGAAGCGCTGACCGGATATTTTCGCGAAGAAGGCATCCGCGTGTTCGAGCACGCGTCGTTGTCGCGAGCGTTCGTCCGCGACGGCAAGAAAGTGGTTGCGTTTTCGGTCGACGGCGAAGAGCGAGAAGTCGCTGCCGAACAAATCTTTTATGCGCTCGGTCGAAAGCCGATGGTCGAGGGCCTACAACTCGATCGAGCCGGCGTTCGATTCGATCCCAAGGGCGGTATCGAGGTCGACGAACACCTTCGTACGAGTAATCCGAACATCTATGCAGTGGGAGACGTTACCGGTTGCTACATGCTGGTGCACGTAGCCATCTATCAGGGTGAAGTCGCGTCCAAGCACGCGTGCACGGGCAACGACGAACGCGCCGATTATCGATTGGTTTCCGCGCACACGGTGTTTACCGACCCGCAAGTTGCCGTCGCGGGCGCTACCGAAAAAGAACTACGCGCGAAGAAGATACCGTACGTCGTCGGCCGCTACGACTTCGCGGAGCACGGTAAAGCGCAATGTTTGGGAAAGACCAAGGGCTTCGTAAAGATGATGGCCGATCCGGCCGATTGCCGGATGCTCGGCGCTGCGGTGATCGGGCCGCAAGGGTCCGAGTTGATTCACGAAACGATCGTCGCGATGGAGTTTGTGGCGACCGTCACGCAATTCATGCGCATTCCGCACCTGCATCCGACGTTGGCCGAGATTTGGACGTATCCGGCCGAAATTTGCGCGTCGCAAGTGGGTTCACGGCGTCCCGGCGACGAGCAGATCGAAATTGCAACGAGCGTTACCGGTGCCGGCTAGCGAGCGCGTGCGCGCCGCTCTCGTGCAGATGAAACCGGCGAAGGGCCGGTACGCGGAAAATCTGGCGACCGCAGGCGAGGCTTTTTCCGAACTCGCTGCCGATCGACCCGAGCTGATCGTGTTCCCGGAAGCCGCGTTCACCGGATACTTCCTCGAAGGGGCGGTCTACGATCTGGCGCTGACGGCGGATGCGTTCGCGAACGATCTGGCGACGGCGTGGGGCGCGGCGTGCGGCGACGCTCGAGTCGACCTCGTGTCCGGCTTTTTCGAGAACTCGAGCGGAACGTTTTACAATAGCGCCATGTACGTTCGGATCGAGGGCGGACGCGCGCACGTCGTGCACGTGCATCGCAAGCTCTTTTTGCCGACGTACGGCGTGTTCGACGAAGAGCGATTTCTTTCGCGCGGTCGCGACGTCGGAGTATTCGACAGCATTGCCGGACCTGCCGCGATTCTGGTTTGTGAAGATGCGTGGCATGCGGTCGTTCCGACGCTGGCCGCGATCAAAGGGGCTCGCATCCTGATCGTTCCGAGTGCCTCCCCGGGGCGCGGTATCGATAACGCTGGAAGCGGCGAGCTGACGAGCGTCACGCGCTGGCGGAATACGCTGGCGGATACCGCCGCAGAACACGGTATCTTCGTCTTGTACGCCGGGCTTGCAGGCTTCGAAGGCGGGAAGGGAATGACCGGCAACTCGTGCGTCATCGACCCCTGGGGCACGGTGCTCGTGCAAGCGTCGGCGCTCGGCGCTTGCATCGTTCGAGCCGATCTGGATCTGCGCGAGGTTGTACTCGCCCGCGCCAATCTGCCGCTGCTCGGCGATCTGCGAGCCGTACTACCAGATCTACTCTTGGACGATGCGTGGCCGGTTTCGCGCAATCGCAATGACGGTGACGTTTCAGCGGATTGAAGCGCGGCTCGCGCACGAGCCGCCCGGGATCGACACCGCACTCGTGGCCGAATGGCTCGTCGAATTTTTGCGCGACGAACTGCAACGCCGCCGCGGGATCGATCGTGCCGTTCTCGGACTGTCCGGAGGTGTCGATTCGGCGGTTACCGCGTTCTTGTGTGCTCGCGCGCTCGGCCCGCACAACGTGCACGCATTTCGATTGCCGTACGCCGCATCGAGCAAATCGAGCCTCGACGACGCGCAACTCGTCGTCGACGCCACCGGCATTCACTGTCGCACGATCGAAATAACGGCCGCGGTCGACGGTTATCTCCAGTTCGAACCCGACGCAAGCTCGCGTCGCCGGGGAAACGTTATGGCGCGCACGCGCATGCTGGTCTTGTTCGATCAATCGGCCAAACTCGATGCTCTGCCGGTCGGAACCGGAAACAAGACGGAACGGTTGTTGGGGTATTTCACGTGGCACGCCGACGACACGCCCCCGGTCAATCCGATCGGTGACTTGCTAAAAACCCAAGTGTGGGCCTTAGCGCGCTACCTCGGCGTGCCCGCGCAACTGATCGATAAGGCGCCGAGCGCCGATCTCGAGGCCGGACAAACCGATGAGGGCGATCTCGGAATTTCCTATGCTCGCGCCGACGCAATCCTGGATTACCTGTTGCTGGGGTACGACGACGTTCAACTATCCGCGCGCGGATTCGACGTGCGCGACGTGCGGTTGGTTCGACGGCTGGTCGACGCGACGCATTGGAAGCGGCATCTGCCGACGACCGCGATGCTAACCGGCACCGCGATCAACGAGTTCTACTTGCGTCCGGTCGATTTTTAGGCCCGTCGTGGCGAGCGTCGAATGCATCGCGGTTGGCACGGAGTTGCTCCTCGGGCAACTCGTCGATACCAACACGCCCTGGATCGCGAGTCAGCTGTCGTCGATTGGAATAGACGTACTCGGAACGCACGCGATCGGTGACAATCGCGAGCGGATCGCAGCGGTCGTCTGCGACGTGTTGTCGCGCCGGGATGGAGCGATCGTAACCGGCGGGCTCGGCCCGACCGTGGACGACCTAACGAAAGAAGCCGTCTGCGACGCGCTCGGACTCGACACCCAACTGTACCAGCAGGCGTTGACGCACATGATCGCGGTATTCGAGTCGTTCGGCCGGCCCATGCCCGAAAACAATCGTAAACAAGCGCAACTTCCGCGAGGTAGCCGCGCGCTGGAGAATCCCAACGGAACCGCGCCGGGATTCATCGCATTTGCAAACGACGGAAAATTCGTAGCGTGTATGCCGGGCGTCCCGCGCGAGATGCAGCCGATGCTGCTGCAGCGGCTCGTCCCCTGGCTGCGCGAGCGGTTCTCGCCCGATGCGGCCATTTTTACCCGGACGGTCCACACGATTGGAATCGGCGAGTCCGACGTCGACCGGCGGATCGAAGATGTGTTTCGCGCTGGAAAGAATCCCAAGATCGCCGTGCTCGCGCACGACGGGCGCACCGACGTGAAGATCATGGCGAAAGCGCACGATGCCGATGCGGCCGAGGCGGCGATCGCGCCGTTGCAGAGCGAAATCGAACGCCGGCTCGACGGTTTCGTGTACGGTCGCGATGATGCGACGCTCGCGTCGGCGATCGCGCAGTTGCTGGTCGACGGAACGATGCGGGTTGCGACTGCCGAGTCGTGTACCGGTGGACGGCTCGCCGCGGCGATGACGGAACGTGCGGGTGCGTCGCTCGCGTATGTCGGCGGCGTCGTCGCGTACGACAACGCTGTGAAGGTATCGGCGCTGGACGTGCCCGCTCACACGATCGAGCGGGACGGCGCCGTCAGCCAAAGCGTGGTCGAAGCGATGGCACGTGGTGCGTGCGCCGCACTTTCCGCCGACGTCGCGATCGCGACGACGGGCATCGCCGGTCCGGACGGTGGCACTCCGGAGAAGCCGGTCGGCTTAGTATGGTTCGCCGTCGCCGCCTCGGACGGGGCGATGGTTTCACGGCGTTTCGTTTTCCGTGGCGACCGCGTCGGAATTCAGACGCGAGCGACGACCTACGCCCTGGGGCTGCTTTGGCGCTTTCTCCGCGGCGAACGCGAATGATCGCAGGTTAGCCGGCCGAACCGAATCCGAGCGCAGCGAGAACGCGCTGCGTCGCCAGCGCCTGCGAGAAGGTCGGCAACCCGTTGGGTTTGCCGTCGATCGCGAGAACGAACTGATCGTACAGTTCCATGAGCAACGGAACGTTGGCATTGATCGAAGCGAAACGCGCGTAGGGTGAAGGCTTGCACTCCAACTCGCTCGTTTCTTCGTCGTCGATCGAGAACAGCGTCAGGTCGGTGACGCTGTCCCCGCTAGCTACTGCCGACCGGTCTTCACCGTGAATCGCACACGTATAGCTGTCCAATCCGGTGGCGGCATCGATGCATAACCGTGCGATGAGGCCGTCGCCATAATCGACGATCGCGAACGCTCCATCGTCGACGTTCGATTCGAACGTTCCGCGCTCGTCGGTTCGTCGCGGGTTCGCGGTACGAAGCATTCCGACCGTGCTGCGCGGCTCGCGTCCCGACGTCCAGGTCGCCTGATCGATCATGTGTGAGAGCAGCGCTCCCGCCATGCCGCCTCCACGCTCGCGATCGAACCACCAACTACGCTCGCGCTGCACGTCGCGCCGCAGCGAGCGCCGCAGCGCCGTGACTTCGATGTCGCGCAGCGGGTCCAGATGCCGGTTGGCGACCAGCTCGTGCAACGCTTGGGCTTGCGGGACGAAGCGGAATTCGTGCGCGATTCCGCAAGCGGTGCCGGCGCGCTTCGAACGCTCGACCATGGTTTCGGCTTGCGCGACGTTGAGGGCGAACGGCTTTTCGCAGAGCACGTGCCTTCCGGCATTCAGGCACGCCTCGACGTCGTCGAGATGCGCGAAGGGAGGCGAGGCGACGGTCACCGCATCGAGCTCGCACCCGGCGATCATCTCGCCGCAGGAAGCGAAGGCGTTGGGAATGTTGCGTTCGGCTGCGATGCGCTTCGCGCTCGAGGGCGATGCCAACGCCACAACGTCGAACCGCGGGTGTGCCAGCAACGCCGGCAGATGCGATGTGACGCCGAATCCCGATCCGACGATTCCGATCTTGTATCGTTCCATTAGTCGTTCTCCATAAGATGGCGCTCGATCGTCTCGAGGGCATGTGTGAGATCGTCGAAGGCGATGACGAGCGGAGGACCGATGGTGACGACGTTTCCGCCGGCTCCGGATTGCAGCAAGATGAGCCCGTCTTGCAGTGCATCCTTGACGAGTCGTTCTGCGCGCTCCGGCCGATCGAATTCGATTCCCCAGAACGCTCCGCGCCCACGCACATCGACGATGCCCGCGAGGCCGGTCCAACGCAGCGTTCGCTCTGCGATGATTTCGCCCAATCGCATCGCCCGTTCCGGCAGCGAACCGGCGCGCACTTCTTCGATAACGGCGAGTGCGGCCGCGCAACCCATCGGATTGCCGAGATAGGTCGACGTGTGCAGCGCTTCTCCGCTAGAAACGGGCCACGCGTCCATCACCG
>JBDTKL010000168.1:0-13909 GCA_039935355.1 Candidatus Tumulicola sp. | reverse complement strand
GAGCTGCGCGCTGTCGATGGCGCCGCCGGGTTCGGCGACGAGGCCCTGCGGAATCGGCACCGAGTCGTAATCGAAGACGGCGTCCTGGATTTTCGTGCCGCGCAAGATGGCGTTCGCAAACGCGTCCTGATTGACGCCGGGAACCGTCGCAATCGCACCCTGAACGGTGCCTTGCGTATATTGTGCGACGCCGGCGGCGCCAGCCACCGGATAGGTCGCCTTCGCCTGGTCGCCGGTTACCGTAAACGTGTCGGCGGTCGAACCGACTGCAAACGCTTTGGCACTCGAGCGAACGGAAGCGATCGTCTTGAGCGTCACTTGCATCGTAAACGCGACGGACTGCGTTTGACCGGCGAGCACCGTCACACCATCGCGCGTGGCCGACGAAAACCCCGGAGCGTCGCTCGAAACGGTATACGTGTCGGGAGTGATGTTGAGCAGCGAAAATCGCCCGCTCGAATCGGTCGTCGCCGCATACCGGCCGGATGGCGATTGCGCCAAAACGTGCGCTCCGGCGATTGGTCTGCCAGCAGCGGTCAGCACGTTGCCGATGATCGCGCCGGTGGTCGATTCGGCAGCCGGCGATGCGATCGGCAGTGCGAAGAACAGAAAAGCAACAACGGCGAGAATGCGCCGCGCGCGTGTCAGGAGTGGTGGCATGAGCCGCCTTTCGGGCGGCCGCAGCCGCCTAAGTCAAAGTGCTATCGGTCCAATGGAACGATCGCAGCGGCGGCGCACGAAACGTCAGCACACCTAACGAGAACAGCAACGAACGGCGAGCAACACGAGACTGCCAGGCCCAAACCAAGTCGCGCGGCGGTAACGAATGCCGCACCAACGAGAGAAAACGAACGAGCGTTTCGATTGCAATCTCGCCCGCCGCGACGGCCACGCCGAGACTGCAGCGAACGACGGCAGCAACGAACGGTGCGACGATACAATAGGCGATGAAGACCGCCGGCGCGTGCTCGATCAGAATCGAGCCGGCGTCGAACGGTGCGGTTCCGCCACACTGCGTTTCGAGCGCCTCCTTGACGACGATGACCGCGCACGTGAGCGCCAGCGTTCCGGCGACCATTGCTGCGCGTTCCCATCGCGCAACTCGAGAATTCGATACGCGACGGCGGGGCGACGCAACGATCGCAACCGCCAGCGCAATGAGAATGAAGGCGGCCGCGCCGGCAAACCAAGCGACGCCCTCCTCGTGGTAATCACGGGAAGATCCGCCGAGCCATCCGAGGTTCGAGAGCATGGCGACGCTGCCGCCCACCAGGGCAGCGCTTGCCATAGCCGTCGCGATTGCCGACCAAATACGGATGACCCGCTCCGAAAGCAGCACGGGCCTGCAGTACGGGTCGCTGTCCGTGCATCCTTCAAATGCGAGCGCTACGGCCTCGCTTTGGCTCCGAACGCGCATGGAAGATAACGAACGTCATAAACCCGGGCGCGCAGTTTGAGGCCACCGGTCGCGGGAACAATCTTTGTGTAAGACAGCAAAGGATCGCTCCAATGCACTAACTTACCGTGATCCCGAATCGGGGCCGCACTCGCGGCCCCGATCTTTTTCTCTACTAAGCGAGCGGGCGCTCGGAATGCGTGAAGCGGGAAGAGCGATGTTTCAGCCCGGCAATGTAGCTTCGGACGCAGTCGAGGAGTCGCTTGGCTCCTGCGGAAACGCACCAACCCCTAGCACTTACTCTAGGAGGTTCGGATGCGTAATTATTTCCGTCGTATGGCGCAGTGGTCGGCCGTAATAGCGCTGGCCGCAGCCGGCACGGCTTGTGCCGGCCACGACAACGGCGCTTCGCTCTTTCCGCAAGGCACGAGCGCGCAAAACGCCGCGCTCTCCGGCCCGCTCTCGCTGTCGCGCAGCGCACAAAAAATTCGCGGCATCGTCGGACGCGGCGGCATGCACGCTGCAGGCTCGAGCAATTATCCGGTGACGGCCGATCCGCCCGTCTCGCACCCACCGGTAACGCCGTGCGTCGACAAACTGTTCAACCCGCATACGCCGCCGCTCTCGACCGGCGGTTCGAACGTCGGCACGTTTGCAGACTACGGCGATCACCCGTTTAACTACACACCGCCGGCAAATTGCCCCGGTCCGTATGCGAAAATCATCATGAAGATCAAGTTCAGCGTTACGGCCGGTATTCAATACGATCGCTCCGGCGCCGTGTGGATCGGCGGCACCAACGTCTTCTTCGGAACGACCTCCGAGCCGGGCCCGGGCATGAGCCCTGCGTGGACCATCGAGCGCGACGTTACCGAATACGCGCCGGCGTTCGCCAATGCCGCCCCCGCACAAGCGTCGGTGTATAACATCGTCAACTCGCAATACACCGGCATCATCTACGGCACCGCGCAGTTGGATTTCTATCCGGCCACCAAGCAGTATCCGGCGCCGTCCGACGTCGCCGATGCGGTGTACCCCATGGCAGCCAGTACGGCCGGCGGCTACGTATATTTGGATTCGCCGACCGATCAGCTCACCGGCACGTTCTCGTTTCCGCAAAACGTGCAGGCAGCGTATCTCGACGTCTTCCTCGAACCTCAAAGCAACGACGAGTTTTGGTACTCGTGTTTCCCCAACGATTTAGCCGGAAAGCTGGGGAACTGCGGCAACACCGGTTTCCGCGAAGGTGAAGTGTCGGTCGACGGCCAGCCGGCAGGCGTCGCACCGATCTATCCGTTCATCTTTACGGGCGGCTTCGACCCAAATCTGTGGGTTCCGATTCCGGGCGTCAACACGCTCAACTTCAAGCCGTATCGCGTCGATCTGACGCCGTTTGCCGGGACGCTCGACGACGGCAACCCGCACACCGTTTCGGTGTCGGTCTTCAACGACGACAATTACTTCGCAACCAGCGGCGCGCTGCTGATTTACGAAGATCACGGTTCGTCGCAAGTGACCGGCGGGTTGATTTCGAACGGTACCGCGGTAAGCCCGAACCAAGTCGTCACCGAACACGTGAAGTCGACGCCGTCGGGCGGCGCCCAAGGAACGATCGACGTGTCGGCCACGCATCCGGTCAGCTTGAACGGATACGTCATCACGTCGAAGGGCCGGATCCAGACCCAAGTGACGCAGAGCGTCTCCTTCGACAACCATCAATCGATCGTCGACACCGACTCGCAGTACAAGCAAAACATCGCGCAGACGATGACCCTTACGTCGAACGTTTCGACCAAGACCAAAGGGCGCGCGTATCGATCGTACGCGCTACTCAAATGGCCGCTCAACGTCGGCTACAACTACATGGTCGGACAAAATAGCGCCAAGCAGGTCGTTTCGATTCTGCAGACGCGCACCGGCAGCGGTTACGACCAGCAACGTAAGAACGCGCAGACGTGGCAAGACCAAAATACCGTCAATACCACCGATACGCTGACCATCATCGGCCAGGGCGCCACGCCGAGCGACGGCAAGAGCCGCCAGCAATACAAGTCGTCGAATGTCGACGGCTCGTGTTATGCCAAGACGATCACCTCGGTCAACTACGTTCTCAAGAACATCATCAAGGGCTGCTAGTGGCGCCGTGCGGCGCCGGGTTTTCGGCGCCGCCTACGCGCTTAGTTTGAAGAACATCCGGAGCGCGGTTCCATCGGCCGCATCCGCGTCCAGCTCGATCGACTGCGCGATGGAACGGACGATCCGCAAACCGAACCCTCGATCGATGTGTTGCACGACCGGCAAGTGACGGCCGCCATCGATGACGTCGACGGCCAGCGTTCCGTCCGCATCGAGCCGCGCCCGTAACGACACGTCGGGAATTTGCGAACCGCGATACGCATGCTCGACGGCATTGGCCAGCGCTTCACCGACGGCCGTGATCACGTCGACCTGCTCGACGTCGGGAACCTCCAGCGCCGATAGAAATGCCGCCAACGCGTGGCGCATCGGCTTGGCTGCGTGCACGTGCGCCGGACGCGCAAGCTTCAGTTCGCCGCTAACCACGCCTAGGATGCCGATTCTAAGTAGCTGAGGGCTTCGCCGCGATCGATAAAGATCTTGAAGACTTCGTTGAGGCCCGCGTAATGGATAATGCGATCGAGTTGCGGGCTGGTCGCGACGATCGCCACCGGAACGCGCTCTCGTTCGGCCTGCGTACTAAAGCGCAGCATCTCGGTAAGAGCGGTAGAGTCGGCGTATGTGACCTCGCTCATATCTAATAGGATCGCGCGCGCCGACGCGCCGATCACGAGCGCGGCGTGCAACTCTTCTTTGCGCGCGACATCCAGCTCGCCGGACAACTTAATCACTTCGAATGTTGAACGATCGCTCACGACGCCAGTCCCCACAATGCCGCGACGCCATTTGCGACGCCCGGTCCGTCCGGCGCGAGAGGCGTTTGCGCGCCACGCACCTCGCCGCGGAACGCAGCGTTTGCCTCCTCGGCGGAAACACTCATACCCAGCCGCCGGGTCAACGAAAAGCCAATCGTGAGAATGGCGACGTCGTCGGACGCGCCGTGTTCGCTGAAGATCGTGCGATAAATCGCTTCCGCTGCGTCGTCGGCCGTCGACGTTGCATCCGCCGCCTGCAGCAACAAACGCTCCCCTTCCAAAATATTTCTCGTGTGTTCGATGACGCCGTCGGTATACAAGATGAACCGCGCGCCGGGGACGGTCTGAACGCGACGCGTTTGATACGAACTCTTTTCGGACACGCCCAACGGCAATCCACCGAAGGCGAGCAGTCGTGCCGGCCGGCCCGGTTCGATCAGTACCGGCGGGGGATGGCCGGCCGTGGCATACACGAACTCGTACCGTTCGGCGTCGGCGATTCCGACAATCGCCGTCGCAATCGGCGCTTGCGGGCCTTGTGCCAGGATGCGATGGTTCACGCGAGTCAGAATCGCCTCGGCATTGAGATCCGTCAGCGCGCCCGACAACATCTCGTTGCGGACGCGGCTCATGGCGACCGACGCCGACAAACCGTGACCCGCGATGTCGCCGATGCTGAACAATATGCGATTGTTACCGATGTCGAACGCGTCGTACCAATCTCCCCCGACGCGCGCCTCGTCGGTCGCCGGCACGTATGTCGCGCTGAAGCTAACCGCGGGCGATGCCGGCAACTGCTTTTGGGAGAACGCCTCTTGTAGCGTGTCGGCGACGCGCTTCTCGGCCTCGTAGGCCGCCCGTAAGCCGCGCTGCGTCGCCAGTAACTCGCGTTCGCGCATCGCCTGCTCCAGTCGTTCGCGACGTTGCCGGTCGATCCGATCCCACGCGCGCGTTTGCGCGCCGGCGAAGATCAATCCGGTCGCAAGCAACAAAATGGCCGCAAGCCCGACGATCAGGCCGAGCTCGACCAAATCTTGCTGGTAGGATTCTTGTAGCAGCACGTTTTGCGCATCCATTGCGACCTCGACGCGCGCGGCTTGCGCGCGAAACCGATCGACCAGCACTTTGCCGAGATGCGCGTATTCCAGCACGTGGTGACGGCGGTCGCGTAGAGTTGGCTCGGCGACGGCACGCAACCAGAGGTCGTTGGTGTCGCGAGCCTCGTCAACGTCGGCCAATGCGTCGCTCATGTTCAACGCCTCGAGACGGCTTTGCAGTTGTGGAAAGATGACCGGCAAATCCGCGCGCCCCGCGGCGTACGATTGCAAGAAATCCGAATCGCCGGTGGCCGCGTAACCGCGAATTGCGGTTTCCTCATTTAACTGCGATTCGATCGCGCCGAACAGCAACGTTCGCATCCTGCGAATTTGTTGGCCCGTGGCAAACGAGTGCGCCATCGAATTTCGAATCGCAAGGCCACCGAACAGTAGCCCTACAACGATTGCCACTAATACGAATAAGAGCGGAATCAACGGTCGCCGCAACGTCATCGAAAGCCCCTTACTGCGCGACCGGCGCCATTCCCCGCGAACTCACTTCGTAGTGCGTCCATAGCGCGTGTAGAACGTCAACATCGACATCGCCGAATGAACGGGCGATCGCCTTGGGGTCGTGACGTCTTGCGATCAGCGGCCGTCCGCCATCGCTATGAATCCTCGGCGCCTGCGTGCTCGTCTTCTTGATCTTGGCGATTCGGAGACTCGCTCGAATCCCCGTATGTGTCGCGCTGCTCGCGAATGGCTTCGGCCGGTGAGAGCGGCTTGTCGCCGCGCGGCAGGTCGGGCTTTATTGTTTCATCCATCTCGACTGCAGGGATACCCGGCGCGGCTCGAATCGAATCGCGATGCGCGTCCTGGCCCTCAACCTGCGTGCCGGGGCCTGGAGCTGGACGAGGCGGCGATGTGAATCCGGGCGCCGTGCGGGGTACGAACAAGCATGCCGTTATTGGAAGTCGTCATCGTCCTCATCGTCGTCGGCGTCGTATTGTGGTTGATCAACACCTACATTCCGATGGCCGGACCGATCAAATCGATTCTCAACGCCGTGGTCGTGATCGCGGTCATCGTCTGGTTACTGCAAGTGTTCGGCCTGTGGAATTCGGTCGCGCACTTCAAGGTCGGCGGCTAGCCGCGATGCGGGCACGGCCTCGGCCGGCTGCCCGGCGGAATTCGGTACGGATTGTTGGGCGCGTACATCATCGGATGCGGACGGTCGCCGTCGACCGTTACGTCGTAGGACGGCTCGTCGCCGCAATGCCGTCGAAAATCGTAGCGATCGCCCGGGCCGAGGCGCGTGACGTGGAGCACCGACGAGACGAACGGCCGTCCCGCTACGATCCTTCGCGCGGCGTGCGCTTCGATGGCGAAGGCCGATCCGGAGTTGAACTGGACGAGCAGCGTGCCGATCCCGTGTTTGTCGATCACGATCGAGCCGGCTTCGTCGACGCCCAGACCGTACGCGACCGGCGGCTGCTTTGCGACGCGTCCGTCGGCGATCTGTCGCGCCACGAACACGGCCTCGCGCCCGAAGCGATTGCGCGCGACGAAATGCGTATCCGTTATGGTGTCGCGCAGCGGCGCGAATCGTAGAAAGTCGTACGTAAAGCTGATCGTGCGTTCGTATGGATCGTGTACCGCGCTATCGGTGGTCGTTTGATCGTCGCCTTCTGCGACCGCATCGAACACGTCGCGGCCTAGGATTGCAGCTCCGGCGCTGGTGCCGCCGACGACACCGCCGCGATCGTACATATTTTGCACGGCGGCCTGGAGCGGCGTGCCTTTCCAGATAACGTACTCGGCTTGATCGCCGCCCGCGAAAAATACGATCGTCGATCGTGCGATGATTGCGGCGGCATGGGCGATATCGGCGGAGGTCGCGCACGGCGGCAACTTGATCGTTCGTACCGACCAGAACGGCGCCTGACGATAGATGTAATCATCGTAGTCCTGGCTGCCGTTGGCCCGCAGCACCACAACGTCGCCACCCCGGCGCGTATGCGATCCAACCACGGTGTCGTGCATCCAGACGAACTCCGCGTCGACGTCCGTACCCCCGCCTCCGATCACCAAGCCCGGACCGCGCGCGACGCCGGGATGCGGATGCGGCACGCCTTTCGGTGTGTAAAAGCGGACGTGGCAGCGAGCGCTTTCGGGCGTTTCATCCGATGCGAACGTCTCAGCCGGCACTGAGGCGCGGCCACCGCATGCGGACAGAACGCTCGCCAGAAGCGCGATTAAAGGGACTAGGCGGGCTTCGCGTAAGTTTTTCAACCGTTCAACCTAGCATCGAGGAGTTATCGACTGCATGAAATCTCCGGTCATTCGTTTGGCGCTGGCCGCGTTGCTGGCAGCGGCGATGCAAACCGCAGCGCCGGCCGCATCGGCAGTGACGCTTTCGCCCTCCACGCTCACGTTCAAACAAGCTGCGTCGGCGTGCAGCGGCGCGCTGGGAAGCGTTACGTTCACGCTCGGACACGCACGCTCGGCTAGCTTGGCGGGCGTCACCGAGCAGGTCGACACATCGTCGTCCGGCATCGATACGATCACGCTTACGCGCTCCTCCTCAGGCGAGTCGGCCGTCGTCACGGCCAACGGTCACAATCACACCGTTTCCGCAAAGAACGTGCAGGCGAAGTGGCACAATCAACTCGCTTGCGTCATGCCCGACTAGTTCCCTTGTTTCGGTTATCATCCGTCGTCGCGGGCGCGCTTTTCGTCGCGCTCGCGGTTTCGGCTTGCGACCGTCCCGCCACCAGTTCTTCGCCTTCCGCCTGGACGATGTATCAGAATGGCTTGACCCATAACGCCGTCCTTCCTTCGCAACTCCCCGAAACGACCTACGCGATCGACTCGGGTGCCAAGATGAACGGCGGACTCGCATACGACGGGCGCTGGCTCTATGCTGTAACGTTTGCGGGCGATCTCATGGCGATCGATCCGGCCAACGGCGCGGTGCAATGGCGCAGCCGCGCCGACGACGTGTTGATGTCGAGCCCCATCGTCGCGGCTGGCCTCGTATTCGTCGGCTCCGGCACCAACCGCCAACTGTACGAGCGTAAGGGGTCGGCAGCATGGGGACGGCCATCGGGCAATCACTGGTACGCCTTCAAAGCCGACAGCGGCGCGGCGATGTGGCAATATCCGACCGTCGGCGAAGCGATGCCGTCGGCCGCGTACGACAATGGTGTGTTGGTATTCGCGACCGGCGACAATCTTGCACAAGCGGTCGACGCGCCGACCGGTCGATTGCTTTGGAAGACGCGGCTACCGGGTGTTCCGACGATGGCGTCAGCCATGATCGATCGCGGGGTCGTCTTTCTCGCCGCGACGCAGGGTAAACCCGAAGTGTACGAGATCGACCGCAGCCACACGCTCGCGCTGGATCTGCACACCGGCGCAATTCGCTGGAGCGCTCCATTTGGCAACGGCGATTGCACGCCGACGGTCGCGCAAAACATGGTGTTCGTCGAGTCCGCGAAAGACGGTCCGAAGGGTCCGCTCGAAGCCACCGGCACCAACAGCGTGGTCGCGCTCGACGAAACGACCGGCAAAATGCGCTGGCGCTACACCAGCTCGGCCGGATATTACACGGCCGTCGGTTCCAACGAACGCGCGGTCACCGGAACGTACGATGGAGGCATTCTCTATCAATCGATCCCGGCCACCTCGGAGTTGATGGCGTTCGACGCCGCGACCGGACGCGTGAAATGGCACGTGCGTACCAGCGCTTCGATCAAGATGAGTCCGATCGTCGACAACGGTAGCGTCTATGTCGGCGATACCGGCGGCGTGTTGTACCGGTTCGAAGCGACTACCGGCGCCGTGCAAGCCGCAATTCCGTTCGACCGGCCGTACACCACGTCGCCGCCCGTCATCCTCGGCAAGACGTTGTTCGTCACCGACACCGAATACTTACGCGCCCTGCCACTTTCGAACTTCTAGCAACTAGCCGAACGAACGTCCGATGAAAACGACGAGCCGCGCGCCTTCGACTTGGTGGTCGAAAGGTGTCGCGGTTTTTTTATTGTTGCTCGGCGTCGCGGCATTGCGCGACGTCGCACGACTTGGCCACGATCTGCCGTGGAACGTGGCGTACGACTTGCCGGAATTCTATTGCGCCGGCGAAACGCTCGACTCCGGGCACGACCCCTACCGCTACGAACCGATGCGCACGTGCGAACATCGCGTCGATACGACGCCATCGTTCCGCGCAAATCCGGCGACGGCGATGCCGGCGCCACAGCCGCCGTACGACTTTCCAGCATTTATGGCACTCGCCAAATTGTCGTATCCGATCGCGCGAGCGCTGTGGTCGTTGTCAATCGTCGCAGCACTTGCGTTAACCTCGCTTGCGTTGTGGCGTTTGGGCATGCCGCTCGGCGCCGTCGTCGCCGCGTTGCTGCTGTCGGCCGGTTTCGAACACGTCGACGCCGGCCAAGTCGTGCCGTTCGCATTGGTTTCGTTAGCCCTCTGCGGTTGGACGTTGGCAGAACGTCGCGACGCACTTGCAGGCGTGTTCGCGGCAGCCACGGCCATCGAACCGCACTTGGGTGCACCGGTCATTCTGGCAACGCTGCTGTTCGTTCCGCGCGCTCGAGCGAGCACGATCGTGACGCTCGCGTTGCTCGCGCTGACGGCGTGGATGGTGATCGGTCCGAATGCCTCGATCGTCTACCTTACGAACGTGCTGCCAGCGCAAGCCGGTGCCGAACTCACGTTTCCGCTGCAGTTCAGCCTCACGTACGCGCTGCATTTCTTCGGAGCATCGAACGGTCTCGCGCTGGGCGCAGGGTCGGCCTCGTTCGTCGCGTTCGCGCTCGCGGGACTCGCGATCGCGCCGCGGTTATCCGAGCGCGTGGGTCGCCGCGAACTGTTGGTCTTTTTTCCGGCCGCGACCGCGGTAATGGGCGGGGTGTTCGTGCATGCCGTCGAGCTGTGCTTTGCGATTCCGGCGGCGCTAACGTTCGCGCTCTACGCACCCGGCCGGTGGCGTACGTTGGGAATACTAGCGACCGCCGCGCTGGCGGTGCCGTGGATTTTGGTGTGGGGGATCAAGAAATTATGGCTCGCGAGCGTCTTCGTAGTGGCAGCGTCGGCATATTGCCTGCGCGCCGGCGCGTGGGTCTTTGTTGCGACCGTCGCGGCGTTCGCGGGCGGCGTCTATTGGCTCGAACGATTTCCCGGGCAACTTCCGCATCCGCACCCGCTCGCGGTGACCGCATTCGCACCCGATTCGCTGCTGCAAACCGAATGGCACGCAGTCATCGCGTCGCTCGACGTGCATCAACCGCTCTGGCTCGTCGTCAAACTTCCAGCGTGGTGCGCGTTAGCCGCCGTCTTTGCAATCGCGGTGCGTATCGCGTACGGGCGGAGATTTCAATCGCAGCCGTTGCCGTAATATAGCAGCAGCGCGTCGCGCTGATCGGTCGCGACCAAGCGACGCTGACGCCCGAACGTCGGACCGAACGTCCGCGGCTCTCCGGGTTTCGGCAGCGGCGCCACGACCCACACGCGCGGCGAACCGCAAATCGCAACGTGAGGATCGACGCCTTCTTCTCGCCCGTCATGCTGCGATCCGAACGGCGCCAACACATCGATTTTCGGAGCCGTGTAAAACAATAACGCGTTTCCGCCCCTCGTATTCTGAATCGCTACGAGGTCGCCGGGCAGACGTTCGCGTTGCACGATCGCAGCCAGTCGCGGCACCGGTTTGAACGCCTCGGCCGCCGGCAACAGTACGATGGCAGCAGTGTCCATCGCGACGATCGAGGCGGCGGCCAACACGAATGGTGCGGCCCCGGCGGTGGAGCGCGACGCGATCAGCACCGTCACGACCAACGCACAAACGAAGATGACGGCTCCCAGCGCGCTGAGCACCGGAAGAATTGCAGCGGCCGCGGCCGCGAGTTTGTTATCGCTCACGAAGACCACGATCGCGATCGCCAACCCGCCGATCGTCACCGTAGTGAACGCCGCCGACACGATTGCCGCACGCGTCGGTCGAGTACGCACGACGTGATCGAAGTACAGCGCGGCCAGAAGCGCCAGCGCCGGAAACTCTAATGCGACGTAGTTCGGTAGCTTCGTTCTCGCAAAGCTGAAAAAGACGAGCGGAACGATCGACCACGCGAACGCCAGGCGCAGCAAACGCCCGATAGCCGGATCGACGTTGCCGCGTAATGCGCGCACGCCGTGCACGATCGACATCGGCAAAAACGCAAACCACGGGAAAAATCCGAGGATAATGACCGGAAGGTAATACCACAGCGGCCCGGATTGATTCTCGATGACGCCGGTGTAACGTCCGATCGTATATTGCCCGAACAACGTTTCGAGCGGAAACAAATGAACCTTATCTTGGGCCATCACCACCAACAGCCACGGCGCGGCGATCGCGACGAACGACAACGACGCCGCCAGCCAGGATTTTGCCGACGGGGCGGGCGTCGATTCGCACCGCCTGTTCCAGAAATAGTATGGAACGATCACCATGAGCGCGACCACCGGCGCGACCAATCCCTTGGCCAAGAAACCGAAGCCTGCCGCCAGGCCGCCGTAGGCGAAGTAGCGCGCGGACGTTGTTTGCAGGCCGCGAAACCACCAGAAGATCGTCATCGATACGGTGAGATCGAGCAATGCGTCCATGATCGCCAGCCGTCCGATCACGGCTTGCATCACGCAACTCGAAAGTATGACGCTCGCATAGAAGCCGACGCGCGTGCCGGCTTGGCGCGATACGGCGTAGCCGGTCATCGCCGCTAATGCGATCGTGGCGACGGCCGACGGAAAACGCAACGCGAAGGCCGTGACGCCGAACAGCTGAGCGGATAGCGCCGCCAGCCAAAAGTACAACGGCGGCTGCACGAAGTATGGCACGCCGTTGAAGTGCATCATGATCCAGTCGGGGCGAATCAAGATTTCGCGCGCGACCTCGCCATAGGTCGTCTCGCTGTTGTCCCACAACGTCCCAAAACCTAAGCCGGGCAGCGTAATCAACGCCGCGATGACGGCACCGGCCAGTGCGGCGCGCATCGGCCGTTCGCGCGTTTGCGTCACGCCAACGCCAACCGGTAGCCGTCGAGGGTCCGCCGCCCGACCATGGCAGCGTCGAAGCCGCGTAGCCGTTGGGTCAGCGCGTCGTTTGGTTCGCGCGGCGGCAGGGCCAAGGCGCGCTCGATCGTGGCGCGCATGCCGGCGGGATCCAGCGGGTCGACGTACAGCGCGTGCTCGCCGAAATACTCGAATTCGGTACCGTCGTTGCTGGCGACGATGCGCGCGCCGCACAGCGCGGCCTCGATCGTCGCGATGCCGGGCGTTTCGGCCCACGACGGAAGCACGAACACGGCAGCACTTCGCAGCACGTCGAACACGTCGTCGTACGAAAGATTACCGGTCATGCGCACCCGCGGGCCGGCCCAGCGACGGCACAGATCGAGATACGGTTCGTCGTGCAATCCGCCCGCCAGCGTAACGTCGGCGTCCAAGCCGCGCAGCGCGTAGAGCAACGTCGCTTGATTCTTCTTCCGTTCGATCCGCGCGACGCACACAACACCGCTACGCGGGCGCTCCGGCTCATCGCGCGGCGCTCGATCGATCGCGTTGTGCACCAGCGCCATCGGCCGGTCGTACAACTGCAAATGCTCCTGATACTGATGCGCTTCGATCGCGCTATTCGGCAGCAAAACGCCGGCGCCACGCATGAGCTCTTTCTGCAGCGCCAGGCGCCGATCGTATTTGCGCCGCTCCGCGCGATTGAGCAGCCGATGCGGTGGCGTGTGGCGCAGACGATGCAGTCGCGCGACGATCCGCTTGGAATCGCCGGATAGCACGCGTTCGCAGGCGCGCGACCGTCCGAAGAACGCGTACAGGTCCCACCAGATCGGCGACAGCGCGATGGCGGCGCCGCCTTTGCGGCACGATTCGATTTGTACCGTGGCGATCTCCGGGTCGAACACGCCGAACACGTGCGCGACGTCGTATCCCGACGCGTCGGGCGTCGCGCTCGCGACGATATCCGCCTCGACGCCCTCGCCTCGTAAGCCGGCTTGCGTGACTTTGGCCTGCGTGAAATCGCCGCCCCCCCGCTCGTAAACGGTCGGACGCACGACCAGCAACACACGCCGGATCGAACTCACGCTACCAGCACCGCCGAACCATCGAGCCCATCGCCGGCGATCGCCTCGAGCGCGCGCGGCGCATCGCGTAGTTCGTACTGCGAGACCTGCGGCACGATGCCGATCTCGGCGGCAAGTGTGAGAAAATCGTGGGCGTCGTCGCGCGTCATGTTGGCAACGCTGCGAATTTGCCGCTCGCCCCACAGCAATGAGTCGTAGTCGAACGACGGCATACGGTCGAGATGGATCGCGTTGATCGCGACGACGCCGCCCTTGCGCAACGACGATAACGCGGCTACGACGACGTCGCCGGACGGCGCGAATGTGATCGCGCGGTCGAGCCGAACCGGCGGACGGTCGAGGGCGTCGCCGATCCAATCGGCGCCGAGCTTGCGTGCGAATGCGCGATGATTCTCTCCACGCGTCGCAACGTACGTTTCGCAGCCCCAC
>JBDTKL010000167.1:0-2841 GCA_039935355.1 Candidatus Tumulicola sp. | reverse complement strand
GCGACGCTCCGCCTCCGAGATCGAAACCACCTTCGGCGCCGAGCGCCGCGGTGTTGGTGCCGCGGGCGAAATAATGAAAGAACTGCGGCATGCCGGGCTCGTGCGGCGTTTCGGCTAACTCCGTGACGATTCCAAAACGTGGATCCAACAGCCGGGCGAGCGTATCTTGCAGCACTCGAGAGCGTTAGGCCGGTTCCGTCGCGCGTAACGGCGTAAAGCGGCCGCGCGAATTCAACGTGCTGCAAACGGGACAGTTCGGCGCCTTTAGCACGGGACGCGTAACGGTGCTGGCGGCAAGTAAGTTTATCTCAATGACGTTGTCGATTGCGGCCGACGTCCAGCCATACGCATACTGTTTCGTCAACTCGATCGCGGCAACGTCGCCCGTTGCCGATGCCATAGACGGATGGTACGCTGCCACGAGCTGACCCTCGAACGCAAAACGCTCGAGCGCCCTGCGCACGGGAACCGTTGCCGAGTTCGCCTCTTCGCGCGAAAGCAGACATTGAAAGCATGCCGTCTCGCCCGGGATGGCTAGCGGGCCAACGAGGCCGACGGCGTTCTGCAGAACGACCGGCAGAAAGTGCCAACCGCGCCGGTTCGCCAAGCTATTCCATTCGGCGAGTCGCTGCAAGCCGCCGAAATCCGAACACACGACCAGACATGACGCTGCGGTTTCCGTGGTCGAGCCATCCCATACGTCATACGGCGTGGGATCCGGCAAGCGCCAAAGATCGCCGTCAAGACGTTCGTTTGTGTCGAAGAATCGAACGTTGCGAAAGCCCGGATGGTCGATCGCGCGTGCGCGCGCTCCAACCTGCAGTAAGCTTTCAACGAGTCGTTGCGATACCGCATTAACGCCGATGACGTCGATTGCGACCGAATCGAACGCACCGCGCATCGCGTTCGGGCTACGGCCCATCCCCCAGCCGAGCAGCTCTGCCGGAGTTTCTGCGCCGGCACTTACGTCCGCCGGGTCGACGAGCATTCGCTTCTTGCGAAGTTCCTCGATCAGTCCGTCGGCCTCGCCGTCTGCGTCCGTTTGCAGCATCGCCAACAACTCGGCATACGGTGCGCCACCCGGTGCGCCCGCGCGCGCTAGCGCCGCCGTAATAGCGGCGGCGCTTCGCACTGGGACGACGAGTTCGTCGACGCCGCGCTTGATGATCACGCCGCCCGGGATTTCGAGCAGCTGTACCGGTTGGGCCGCGAGGCGTCTTTCGACCGAACTTTCGAGGGTATCCATGAGCGCTCGCTCAGTTGCCGGCTTTGAACGTCACCTCTTTGCAACAGCAGCAACAACAGCAACCGAACATCACGGGCTCGCCGCTGGCCTCTCCGAAGAGCGTCTGTCTCGCGCCGAATTGATTGATTGCGTACTGTACGCACGCGCCGAGATCGCCGAGCGTCACGGTCGGAAACTTCCGGGACACTTTCGTCATGATCGTCGTGTTAAACTCGGCCAAGCCGGCGAATTCGGCGAGGGTCATTTCGCCGGTATTGTCCTGAAGGTACGACCCGGGAATGAACGAGTCGATCTTCGTGTTTTTGGGAAACAGAAAGCTGTTGGGTTGCATTTCCGAATCGAAGAGGTGCCCGCCGCTTCTCGCTAACGCGGCCGTCGGGGAGGCGTAAATCGCGCCGCCCACGAGAAGACCAGCCTTGAGAAACGAGCTGCGAGAATTTTTCTGTTGCTCCATTTCAGAACACGCTTTCTTAAGATCTGGTTAAAAGCCAGGCAGGTCCCCTTCCATTGCAAACAAGCGGGCCCCTCCTATATACAAAATGGGCCGGCGGGCGCCTAGCCATTCGGCTAGATGCTCACCGGCCCACTGGCCGATCGGAGGTTAGACGCTAGAGGTCTTCGGGGTTGATGCCCTTCAGACGGTCGTACTGCGTCTTCTTGGGAGGAGCTTGCACCGCGACGTTTTCGTCGTAGTTGCCTTCGTATTGCACGGCCAACGGTTCGCGGCTACGCTCGTAGGCGCTCACCAATCGGCTCATGCCGTCGCCGTTACCGCCCATGACTTCGGCGAGAGCGGTATCGTCGGCGGTCATGCCGGCGTATGCCATCTCGTAGTCCTGACGCGGGCGGCCTTCCTCGTCGATGTCCTGGCCTTCCGGCACGATATTGACGTTGCGATAACGCGACATGCCGGTTCCGGCCGGGATCAGCTTGCCGATGATCACGTTTTCCTTGAGGCCGAGCAGCGGATCGTATTTGCCCTTGATCGCCGCGTCGGTCAAGACGCGCGTGGTTTCTTGGAAGCTTGCCGCCGACAGGAACGATTCGGTCGCCAGCGATGCTTTGGTGACACCCAGCAGCACCTTGTTGGCGGTCGCAACGTCCTTGCCCTCAGCCTTGATCTTCTCGTTTGCCTCGGCAAACGCCGCGCCTTCGATGACTTGACCCGGCAGCAGCAGCGTGTCGCCGCCTTCGACGATCTTCACCTTACGCAGCATCGCGCGAACGATGACTTCGATGTGCTTATCGTTGATGTCGACGCCCTGCGAACGGTAGACCTTTTGCACTTCTTGCACCAGGTAGTTCTGCAGCGCGGTCTCGCCCAAGATGCGCAAGATGTCGTGCGGATTGCGCGAGCCCTCGTTGAACTGGTCGCCCGGTTTGACCTGCGACCCCTCGGACACCGTCAAGTGCGTGCCGAAGGCAACCTCGTATTCGTGCTCTTCGCCACTTTCCTCGACGACGATAATGATGCGTTTGTTGCGATCCTCGCCCATCTTCACCGTACCGGCCACTTCGGTCGTAACGGCTTGTCCCTTGGGTTTGCGCGCTTCGAAGATTTCTTCGACGCGCGGAAGACCGGTGATGATGTCTTC
>JBDTKL010000166.1:0-5296 GCA_039935355.1 Candidatus Tumulicola sp. | reverse complement strand
GAGGGCAAGCGTGTGAATGGCCAGACAGCCTACTACAATTGCTGCGCCGGCAACGATGTTTCTAGTGTTCATGAGGCTCCCCTACCTCGCCGATAGCAAGCCGCATCGCCGTAATCTCATCTTGTTGAGTTACGATAATTTCTTGAGCGAGACGCTTAAGTTGGATGTCGTGACCGTATTGAAGCTCGAGCGCGGCCATCTCGATAGCCGCCCGATGGTGTGGCACCATCATTGCGACGAAGTCGCGATCTACATCGCCCGATGCCTTGATGTCCATGCCACCCATCATCTTCGCCATGCTGGCGTCAGCCGCCCTAACGAATGACTGGTCGATTTCACTAGCTATGAGCGGCGTGGCGAAAAGAATGAGAAAAAGAACGAGCGCAACTGAACGCATGAATTAACCTCCCGGGACTTCCATCTTAACTAAAACCATCCATAGACACTGCTTCCCTCGACGGCTCAAGCTTATGAGTTCCATCACGGTCTGGACTCGCGACTACTGAGGGACTGCAATGATATCGAGCTTCTTGAAACCCTTGTACGTCGCTAAAAGCTTGGGCTGGACACTCGAGAGCCACCCTTTCGCCGGTCGCGCGAAGGCGTAAACGCATTCTTTATGAGCATCTGCCACGTAGGCGATCGATGCGTCGCCGTTCAATGCGACGCCGCCGATCGATCCGTCCTTATCGGGTACGCGAATCAACGATCCGCCCGATGGCGAGGAAATCGAGACAAGCCCGCGTGCACCGTCGACGGGCGTCAGGACATCCCCGTCGTTATCCATGGCGCCGCCGATTAGGGCGATCGTGCCGATGCCAAAGCAGCTACCTTCGGTATATTTGCCGCCGGCGGTGCGCGTGAAGGGACGGACGCTCGCGAAACCACAGCCACCCGAAACCATGACGTTCTTTCCGTTGGGCGTCGAGAGAACCGACGCGGCGTTCGTCGAATTCTCGATCACGACCGTTGGGCCGCGCTTACCCATCTTGCCGCGAGGAAAGAAGTACACCGCCTGTTGGCCGTAGTCGCTGACATAAACGTTGTCGTGCGCGTCGACCGAAACGTCGGTCAGCTCCGGCGCACCCGATCCGCCCTGCAAGCTCGGTGCGTCGAGTTGGCGCACGAGCGTGCCGGTATCGGTAAAGACCTGCATGCACGCGGCGCACGGGTTCGAGTTCGATTTCGTTAGCGTCGTGTAAATGCGACCTTGCGCGTCGGCCGCAAGGCCTTGAGCCACTCCGCCGCCCGGAGCGAACTGCTTCGTCATTGTCGCCTTTCCGTTCGCAATCGAAAAGACGGTAATCGTTCCGTTCGAGTAATCGAGATTGAACAGTTCGGTGAGGCCGCCCGATGCTGCACGCCGTACGTCGCTGCCGGGCGCAGTCGACCCGGTAAATGGAAGCGTACGCTGCGCCGACGTTACGCTCGAGCAACCAGCCAGCGCGAGCACTGCGGCGCCGAGAGCGGCTAAAAGCAGAGTCTTCATCTGCCTCTATTTCCTACGTGGTGCCTGGAGTCATTCGCACAACAGGTCTGCCGGCATCGAGCCCTCTTCGTCGTGTATCCCTCAACCCGCGTCCTCAACGAACATTCAAGGTCTTTGCGCTACATCCAAATGCCATCCCACCTCGTTATCGAGCTGAGGTTCGCGTCCCAGTCTCAAGCGGCGGAACGCGCAACAAGCAGATCCCTCGAGGAGTTACATCGTGAAATCCAACACGCTGCCTGACGTCGACAATCCAGTCCGAACGCAACTCGATGCTCCGTAGCCACTGCCTTTCGATCGCTCGCTTTGCCGGAATCGTTCTTGTCGGCGCCCTTTCGGCAAACATGGCCGGGACGGCGCTCGCGAGTCCTGCGCCAAATCGCGAGCAAACGACACGATACCTCGGCCGGCCGGACCTGCCGCTGACGGCAGCCGTCGTTGTGGCCGGAGGAGGAGCGAAACACTTCAACGCGCTCGCGTTGCTGTCGGCCTTGAGCGGTCCGGAAGACGCTGCCGAAGTCGCTCGTCTGACGCGACGGTTTGGCAAGGTGCGCGTCGCAGCGTTCGCGGCGACGTTCGATCGCGCGGTCGACGACGCGCTGGCAACCGCGACCAAGGCCGGCGTCTCGTTGCCCAAGCCGCCGGTATATCTGGGAGACGGCGGACATTTGTCGGCGGCATTGATCGTTGCCGGAACGATGGGCAATGGGCGTTTCGACGTCGGTTACATGCTGGAGCACCTCGTCTCGCGCAAGATTCACGTCGCGATTATGCATCAGCTCGATGCCGATCGTAACGTCGGGCATCAGCGCAATGAGGATTTTCACATTATGCTTACCGCGCTGATGATGGATCTCAAATCGCAATACGGTCTGTAACGCACGTGATTCGCCTGCGCGCCGCGTACGCCGTCCTTTTCGCCGTCGCGACCTTGCTCTCGGCGTGCGCCAAACAGGATGCGGGTGAAGGCCGTACCCCGGCGGCTCGTTCCGTCATCGTCGACGATCGCAGAGTCGGCAGTCGCGCGGACCAATTCTTGTATTCGGGCCGTTGGGAGCGCGTTCGGGGGCGACACGACGGCCGGTATGCCGGTACCAGCACGCGTAGCTTTACCCCGGGCGACACGGTATCGCTGTTCTATTTCGGTCGCCGTTGCGAGCTCTTCGGCGTGGTGGGGCCCGAGGGCGGCCCCGCCACGCTGGTCGACGGAACGCATCACACCATCAACTTCCACGCCCCCTCGGTACAAATGAAATCGGTGTATCTCAGTCCGTGGCTGCCCGACGGTCCGCACACGATGGTCGTTACGGTTGGCGTGCAGACGAAGGGGTCGGCGCGAAATGGTTACGTGAATATCGACTACGCGCGCATCGACCGATAATTCAAGTGATTACTAACTCGGCGTGCCCGCGTAGATTCTCCACTCGCGAAGTCGTCCGGGAACCGTCGGCAATGGGAATGGCGAGGGTCAGCGAACGCGCCAAGCAGCGCGCACGTGCGGCCGTTGGCTCTCAAGTCCGGTTCTTTTCGGGCGCGGTGATGATTTCCGTGAAGAGCACTTCTTGCGGTGTGCTCGGCTTTTCCTTGAGTACGTAGCGAAGACCCTGCCAGCAGAGCACGATGATCGGCACCGCGCCGCCGACGATAAAGACGATGTCGCCGGGGAGCCGGAACCATTCCAGCAGCGGAAGCGTGCCGCTGTGAATGTAGTTGAGCGAACGCGCGTCGTAATAGCCGTAGGCGATCGAGTGGTACAGCTGTAAAACGCCGAGTGGAAAGAGCGACGCAAAGCACATCCATGCAAGCCCGATGTTGAGCGACCAGAAGCTGAGTTGCGGAAGCCGGTCCGACCAGCGATCTTCGGGAATCATGTAGCGTAATGCAAATAGCGTCAGCCCGACAGCGAGCATTCCGTACACTCCCATCATTGCTGCATGCGCGTGGTTTAGGGTGAGCGCGGTTCCAATCTCATAGTACGAGACGATCGGTAGATTGATCAAATATCCGAAAACGCCCGCGCCTAGAAAATTCCAGAATCCCACCGAAGCTAAGAACATGACGGCCCAGTAATGCGGAAATTTCGTGCCGCTGCTGGCCTGCTGTTTTGCGCCCAACTGCAAGAAGCTCCAGGCCTCGAGCGTGAGAAATGTGAGCGGAATCACCTCCGCGGCCGAGAACGTGGCCCCCAACGCCATATGAATGCTCGGCTCGCCCGAAAAGTATAGATGGTGCATCGTGCCAACCACGCCGCCCGCCGAGTAGAGTATAATATCGAGATAGACGAGCGTTAGCCCGACTCGCTCCTCGATTATGCCTAAGAGAACGAACACGAAGGCGACCATGATCGTCGTGAAGAGTTCGAGGAAGTCTTCCACCCACAAGTGCACCACCCAAAACCGCCAGAAGTCGTTCTGCGTGAAATTCATGTGCGGCATCGCTAGAAGTCCGACCGCATAGAACGCCGGAATGGAGAGCGCGGAATAAAAGAACACCCACGGAAGATTGCCGGCATGTTCGTTTCGCAGACGTCCGCGTAATCCGCGAAAGAGAATGACCGTCCAGAAAAACAAACCGATCACCAGCAATATTTGCCAGAAACGCCCGAGATCCAAATACGCGAACCCTTGATTGCCGAAGAGTTGCCAGCCGTTGCGAATCCAACCGTGAATGCCGGCGAACTCGCCCGCCAGGCTTCCCACGACCACGACGACAAGCGCGATCAGCAACGCATAGATCAACGGCCGCTGCCCGCGAGGTTCGCGGCCGGCGATCATGGGCGTGAGAAAAATGCCCGCTGCCAGAAACGCCGTCGCAACCCAGAGGATCGCGAGTTGAACGTGCCACGTACGCGTGAGATTGTATGGGAAGATGCGGGCGAGATCGATGCCGAAAAACGACGTGAGATCGGCCCGGTAGTGCTGCGAAGCGGACCCGACGAAACACTGCACCAAAAAGAGCAGCGACATCACGAGGAAGAACCACGCGCATGCGCGTTGGCCGCCGGTTAATGTAACCTTGCTCGGTGGCCGAAAGGTAAGCTTCTGGTTCTCTTTGCCCTGCCAGCCGAGGAGATTCCAACGCCCAACCGCGGCAAAGAGCAATCCGCTTCCGCCGAGCAACACGATGAGCGAAAGCGCGCTCCACACCAGATTGTCGGCCGTAGGCTGGTTCGCGACCAGCGTTTCCGGAGGCCAATTGTTGGTGTACGAATACATTTGTCCGGGGCGTTGGGCCGACGTTGCCCAGGCGCTCCACGCGAAGAACGAGGTTAACGCGTGCAGATCGCTGGGGCTCGTGATCGCGCCGGGGCGTAGCCCATATTTCGTTGTCGGCTCGCTAAAGTATGCGCTGTAATGGCGCAACAAATCGTGAAACGCGGTGGCTTGGGCTGAGGTAAATTGCAGCTGTTCGGTTGTCGCGTTGTAACGATTGGTTCGAAAGTCCGCAATCGTATGCGCCGCCGCGCGGTCGGAATTTGGGCCGCCGTATATGCGCTGCACGTCGAGCGCTGCGCGATGAAGATAATCCGCCGTGTAATCCGGCCCCAAATAGCCGCCGTGGCCAAAGATCGAGCCGTACTCCATGAGCCCGTTCGATAAGAACACGCCTTCGCCGCGGCGGATCTCTTCACCGGAGAAAAGTATATGCCCGGAAGGATCCACGACGTTTTGCGGGATCGGCGGCTCGTCGGTATAGGTAAGGTATGCCAGTATTCCGAGGATGGTGAAACCGAAAAGCACCACCAGAATCGCGGCTTGCCACCAAGCCGAAGGAACGAGAAGCTTTCCCTTAATGCCCGCCACTTCC
>JBDTKL010000165.1:0-5241 GCA_039935355.1 Candidatus Tumulicola sp. | reverse complement strand
TCGCCGCCGGTGCGTGCGAACAACTGGTGCTCGAAGCCGCGCGCCGCGGCGGCCATCCGATCGTCGTCGAAGGTCAAGGTTCGATCGATCACCCGGCATATGCCGGCGTCAGCGCCGCCCTGTTGTTCGGCTGCGCGCCCGACGCACTCGTCCTGGTGTGCGATCCATCGCGCGAGTATCTGGAAGAAACGACGATACGCTGCATGTCGTACGCCGAAGCGATCGACGTCCACGAACGGCTGCTCGCGCGCGTCAAGCCCGCACCGATCGTCGGAATCGCGCTCAATACTCGTTCGCTATCCACCGAAGACGCGCATCGAGCAATCGAACGCGCGCGTTCCGAGACCGGACTGCCGGCCGACGACGTGGTGCGTTTCGGAGCCGGCAACTTCTATGCTGCGATCGCGCCGGAACTGATAAAGCGAACGAAGCCGGCGTGATCCGCGCCGTTTGTACGACGCTCGTCGCCATCGCAGTTCTCGGTACCGGCGCATGTGCGCAACGCTCGCCCGTCGCGCATGCCGGCGAACGGAATCCCTGGACGATTCCCGGCACGTTACGCGTCGGCATGGACGAAGAACCCGACAGCTTGAATCCGCTCTTTTCACACAGTGCGTCCTCCGACGTTATCGCCGGCTTGGTGTACTCGTTTTTGTTGCGGTACGATCGCACCGGCAACTACGTACCGGATCTCGCGACCGAAGTGCCGACGGTCGGGAACGGGGGGATCAGCCGCGACGGTACGACGATCGTCGTGCATCTGCGCAAGAACGCTCGCTGGGCCGACGGACAGCCGCTGACCGCGGCGGATTGGCTGTTCACGTACCGCGCCGTCCTCAATCCGCACAACAACGTCAAAAGCCGCTACGGATGGGACGCGCTCGCCGGCGCGACGGCGCCCGATCCCGCGACGATCGTCATGCACCTGAGGCGGCCGTCGGCGTCGGTGCTCGGCATCCTTGCAATCGGCACCGGATATCCGCCGCTTCCAGCCCATCTGCTACGTGGGTTGGCCGACTTGAATCGCGCGGCCGTGAACGACATGCCGGTTTCGAGCGGTCCGTACGTCTTGAAAGCCTGGAATCGCGGCACGTCGCTCGAGTTCGCTCCCAATCCGGCCTATTTTCGCGGCGCCCCGCAGCTGCAACGCCTAACGTACTCAATCGTGCCCGACGTGAATACCCTCCTCAACCAGTTGCGAACGCACGACATCGACGTGTACCCCAACGTCGACGCCAACTCGGTCGCACGACTGTCCGCTATCGACGGCATCGTGGTCAAGCGTCAACTGTTGGCGAATTGGCATCATCTCGGATTGAACGTGTCGCGCCCGAACTTACGCGACGTGCGCGTGCGCCGGGCGATCGCGCTGGCAGTCGACTGGAATCGCATCGAGCGCACCGTGTATCACGGCCTCGACCGGTTGGCGGTTTCGGACATCTTTCCCGAGTCGTGGGCGGCACCGTCGCTGCCCGCCTACGTCTATCAACCGGCCCTTGCGGCCGGACTGCTCGACGACGCCGGATGGCGTACCGGCGCCGGCGGAAAACGCTTCCGTAACGGTGCACCGTTAACGTTGACGATCTCGGCAACCGTCGGTCATCAGGAAAACGAGGAAGCCGAAGTGTTGTTACAGTCGATGCTCGGCAATAGCGGCTTCGACATACGCGTGCGCAACTATCCGGCCAATCTCTTTTTCGCGCAAAACGGCCCGTTGTACACCGGAAAGTACGACATGGAGTGGTCGATCGACACGAACGGTCCGGACCCCGACAACAGCGGCAGTTGGAACGGCGCGTTCATTCCGCCAAATGGCGCCAACACGTCCTGGCTCGACGATCCGATCGTCAACGCGACGAGTACGGCAGCCGAGCGAACCTTCGATCGCGCGACGCGCAAGGCGCTCTATCAGCGCGAAGAGCAACGCCTTCGCGACCTCGTACCGGCAGTGTTTTTCAGTTGGGAGGGCGGCTACGCAGCGATGAACGCCGACGTGAAGAATTATATCCCGGCGGCGTTCATCGGCGACACATGGAACGCGTGGGAGTGGAAGGTATGAACGACCGTCCGGCGGCGCGCTTCGCACAAGCGCTCGATTCGGGTGACGGCGGACGGTTGTTGTTCGAAAGCACGCGCGACGGCGTGTTGAGCTGGAACGCATTGGACCCTGAGGGCATACTCGAATTCCGATTGTTGCGGGCGCACGCTCCAGCCACCCGATGGTTACCGTACGCGCGTTGGGAGCCGGGCGGTTCGACGTCGTACAACGCCGAGGGCGACGGTGTGCGTGTCGACGTCGACGTCATCGCGTCGAATCTTCCGTTCGACGGAATCGACGTGCGCGCTGTGGACGTGGACCTGCGGTTGATCGCATTCTCGTCCGCGCGGCCGGCGGCGGCCTCGCTGCCGTACGCGCGCGACGCGTACATCCTCGACGTTCCGGCTCGCTCGCAATACGTCGTCGAAAACGAACGCGGGTGGTGTAGCCCGGCAAGCCTGTCGATGATTCACGCCTATCACGGCATCGACGTTTCGGTGGAACGGACCGCGCGCGAGGTGTTCGATCGGGCCTACAACGGCACGGGCAACTGGGCGTTCAACGTCGCATACAGCGGGCGGCTCGGACTTCGCGGCGTCGTCGCACATCTCGGGAATTTCGACGTAGCGCAGCGCTTGATCGAACGCAACCTCCCACTGGTGTTGTCGTACTCGTGGTCGGCCGGCGAACTTCCCGGCGCTCCGCTCGAATCGTCGGCCGGCCATCTGGCGGTGCTGCGCGGCTTCACCGGCGACGGAGGTTGTGCCGTCAACGACCCGGCTGCGCCTAACGTGCGCGTCGCCTACCCTCGCGCCGCACTCGAACGGATATGGCAGCGCAGCGGCGCGATCGCATACGTGGTCGCTCCCCCAGGCATCGACTATGCCGAGGTATTGCGATAATACTCAAATGAGCCTATACTAATACTCAAATGAGTCCTTTTGAAGCGTTGGTCGCCCTCCTCGGAGGCTCTGGGGTCATCGGCAAGCCGCTCGAACGAGATGCCGACCTGGAGCGGCTCGTGGCCTCAGGCCTGCCGGCCGCGGCCGTCTCGCACTTGGCAAAGAGCACCCATGCGCCGCTCCGAGAGCTGCAAAACGTCACCAGTATCGACCGCTCGACGTTCAGCCGGCGCGCGGGGCAGCACGCACTGCTGAAGCCCGATGAATCCGACCGGGTCGCGCGGGTGGCGCGAATCGCAGCATTAGCGATGGAAGCGCTCGGGCGCGATGAAGGCATCGCGTGGCTGCGCCGTTCGAATGCGGCCCTGGGTAACCGCGTCCCGATGCAGATGCTCGGAACGGATGCCGGCGTTCGTCAAGTGGAGCAAGTGATCGGCAGAATCGAACACGGCGTCTTTAGCTAATCGTGCGAGTGTATCGCGCGTTCCAAACCAAACACGAACCGGCAGCGTTTTCCGGTGAAGGCGCGCGACGCTATGGCGGGCGTTGGAACTCCCCCGGAGTACCGGTCGTCTACACGGCAGAAAATTTTTCCCTAGCGTTACTCGAAATTATGGTGAACGTCTCGAACTCGCACATTCCGGTCGACATGGTGTACGCGCCCGTCGATATTCCAGACGACGTTCGCCTCGATACGCTCGACCCGAACGTATTGCCGGACAACTGGTTTGAATATCCCGCGCCCGCCGAATGCCAACGTCTCGGCGATCGCTGGGCTGCGAGCGGTTCTTCGGTCGGACTGCGCGTCCCCAGTGCCATCGCGCGGATCGAAAAGAACGTTCTACTCAATCCGGCGCATCGAGACTTCGCGCGTCTAGCCATCGGCGCGAGCGAGGTTCTATCGATCGACGCTCGCCTCCGCGGGAAGCCGTAACATTGGCAACGCAACCGCACGAACGCATCACACCACTCGATGCTCTGCAAAGCGTCCCGCTGCACGTCGCCCTCGTCGAACCCGAGATTCCGCCGAATACCGGAAACGTCGCGCGTTTATGCGCGGCCACCGGCTGCGCGCTGCACTTGGTCGAGCCGCTAGGCTTCGCAATCGGCGATCGCGAGCTCAAACGCGCCGGTCTCGATTATTGGCAACACGTGCGATTGACGGTCCATCCGTCGCTCGACGCTTTTTTAGAAGCGACGGCATCGCTTTCACGCTGGTTCGTTTCGACCCGCGGCCGCATGCACTACGGCGAAGCGCCGTTCGCGCGCGGTGACGTGCTCGTGTTCGGTAAAGAGACGCGTGGTCTGCCGGCCGAGCTTCTCCAGCGCTATGCCGGCCGAACGCTGCGCATCCCGATGCGTGACGAATCGGTGCGCAGTTTGAATTTGTCGACGTCGGTCGGAATCGTCACGTACGCCGCATTACAGCGCTTGGGCTTTCCGGGTCTCTCCTGATTTGAAATCATTGCCGTCGATCGAACGCGCGGTCATACGCTGCACCCGCTGCCCCGAGCTTCGAACGTATATCGCAGCGGTCGGCGCCGAGAAAAAGCGCGCGTATCGCGATTGCGATTACTGGGCGAAGCCGGTGCCTGGATTCGGCGATCCGCGCGCTCGCGTCGCCATCGTCGGGCTCGCGCCGGGCGCGCACGGAAGCAATCGTACCGGGCGGCCGTTCACCGGCGATGCTTCCGGCGATTTTCTGTATCCTGCGCTGTATCGTGCAGGTTTCGCCTCGCAACCGAAGGCGATCGACCGCAACGACGGCCTGCAATTACATGACGCGTTCATTACGGCAGCTTTGAGATGTGCGCCGCCACAGAATAAACCGACGCCGCGCGAACTCCAAAACTGCTTTCCGTATCTCATCGAGGAGTTTACGGCGCTGTCCGGTATGCGCGTCGCCGTTGGACTCGGGTCGATCGGATTTTCGGCGATCCTTGCCGCGCTGCGCGAAACCGGCTATGCGCTCGATCCACCGCGTCCCAAGTTCGGTCACGGTGTCGAACTGACGGCAACGAACGGCAGCCAGGCCCTGCACGCGATCGCTTCGTACCATCCGAGCCGTCAAAACACCAACACCGGCGTACTCACCGTCGCGATGTTCGACGCGATCTTCGGTCGCGTTCGAACGATGCTCGAAGCATAAGCTTCGAACCCCACATTTGAGAGTCGACGTCGCGAACGAACTCGACCAGCAAGCGCGCTTCTGCGAGGCCATGGGCTCGCCGTTCGTAGGTCAATTTATTCGTACAGCTTCCGACGATTACGCCACGGACGCACGCGTGCGCGATTTGCTCG
>JBDTKL010000164.1:0-8735 GCA_039935355.1 Candidatus Tumulicola sp. | reverse complement strand
TTTTGGACAGCGCTCAGTTTGGCGCTTTGAGCGCATCATAGAGGATTTTACGCAATCATGCAAATTCGCGTGCGCGTTCACGTGTGTGACACGCACGCGAATCGCGCGCCGCGCGCGATTCATTTGCCGGGATGTTGACCGTGGCGGTATACTAAGCCCCGTGAAAAAGCCCCTGATTATCGTCGAGTCGCCGACCAAAGCGCGTACGATCAAGAAATTCTTGCCGAACCGCTTCACGGTCAAGGCGTCCGTCGGACACGTACGCGATCTGCCGAAGAGCACGCTGGGCGTGGACGTCGACAGCGACTTCGCGCCGCGTTACCTGACGATTAAAGGTAAGGGCGACATCATCAAGGAGCTGAAGAGCGCTGCCAAATCGGCCGGAACGGTGTATCTGGCGACCGACCCCGATCGCGAAGGTGAAGCGATCGCGTGGCATCTCGCCGAGCTATTGAAGCTCGATGATCCGAAACGCATCGAGCTGCACGAGATCACCAAAGAAGCCGCGCTCGCGGCGATCGAAAACCCGCATCACATCGATATGGACCGCGTCAACGCGCAGCAGGCACGGCGCATTCTCGACCGGCTCGTCGGCTACAAGATATCGCCGTTGCTGTGGGCCAAGGTTCGCGGCGGCTTGTCGGCCGGCCGCGTGCAATCGGTCGCGGTCAAGCTGATCGTCGATCGCGAACGCGAAATCTTGGCGTTTCGTCCGCGCGAGTATTGGACGGTAACCGCGCAACTCGCCACCGCAGAAGCGCCGGAGATGCCGTTCTCGGCCGAACTCGTCGCCGAGCGCGGCGAGAAAATCGATATCACGACGTCCGAACAGGCCGACACCGTAATGCGTGCGCTGGATGGCGCGGCGTATCGCGTCGCGGCGATTCGAAAGCGCGAAGTCAAACGAAACGCTCCGCCCCCGTTCACAACCTCTACCCTGCAACAAGAGGCCTCGCGGAAACTGAAGGTGCGTGTGCGGCGCACGATGCAGATCGCCCAAGGTCTGTATGAAGGGGTCGATTTAGGCGGCTCCGAGGGCACGGTCGGCTTGATCACCTACATGCGCACCGACTCGACCCGCATCAGCGATCAAGCGCGCGACGCGGCCCGCGAGTTCATCGTCGAAAGTTACGGCGAAGCGTTCCACGGCGGCCGGCGCCACAAGGTGCGCGAAGGCGCCCAGGACGCTCACGAAGCCATCCGCCCGACCTCGGTGTTCCATACGCCGCAACGCGTCGCGGCCTCGCTCAAACGCGACGAGCTACGTCTCTATACGATGATCTGGGAGCGATTCGTCGCGTCGCAAATGTCGGCGGCCGTTTTCGATCAGACCGCCGTCGACGTGTCGGCCGCGCATTTCACGTTTCGTGCGACCGGCACCATCATGCGGTTCGCGGGCTTCACGCGAGTCTACAGCGAGAGCCGCGACGAGGATGCGAGTGCGGGCGGCGAACGCGCGATGGACGACGCGACTACCAAGGGTGAGAAGGCGCGTCCGCGTCTTCCCGACCTGCACGAGGCGCACGATCTCGATTGCCGTGGCGTCGAGCCCAAGCAACACTTCACCGAGCCTCCGCCGCGCTTCACCGAGGCGAGCTTGGTGAAAGCGCTCGAGGACAACGGCGTCGGACGGCCTTCGACCTACTCGACCATCGTCGATACGATTTCGGCGCGCGGGTACGTCGCCCAACAAGAGCGCCGATTCGTTCCAACCGAGATCGGTATGGCCGTAAACGACTTGCTGGTCGAGCACTTTCCCAATATCGTCAACCTCGATTTCACGGCGTCGATGGAAGGCAATCTCGACAAGGTCGCGGTTGGCAACGAAAATTGGGTCGAGGTGCTGCGCGGTTTCTACACACCGTTTGCCGAGGAGCTGGAGAACGCCGAGAAACGCTTACCGCGTTTGGAACTGCGCGACGAGCCGACGGACGAGATCTGTCCGAATTGCGGCAAGCCGATGGTCATCAAGACCGGGCGCTTCGGCAAATTCATCTCGTGTTCGGGCTATCCCGAATGCAAGACGACCAAGCCGATCGTCAAAGATACGGGCGCCATTTGTCCTAAAGACGGCGGCGCGATTCTCGAACGCCGTTCGAAAAAGGGCCGCACGTTCTACGGGTGCGCGAACTATCCAAACTGCGATTTCGTCTCGTGGGACCGGGTCGTTGCGCAACGCTGTCCGGTGTGCGGCTCGTACGTCGTCGCCAAATCGCGCGGCGGCAACGTTCGCCTGGAGTGTGCGGCGTCGCGCGAGCATGAGGTCGGCGAGGTGCAGACCGACACGACCGCGGCCGACGAAGCGACACTCGCGTCGCCGTAAAACAACCGTTGCGCGTCACGATCGTCGGAGGCGGTTTGGCCGGCTGCGAAGCGGCGTGGCAGGCGGCGCGACAGGGTGCCGAGGTCGATCTCTACGAGATGCGTCCACATGCGAGCGGACCGGCCCATCACACCGGCGGCTTAGCCGAGTTGGTGTGCAGTAACTCGTTGCGCGGTGCCGCGCTCGAGAATGCCGTCGGCTTGCTAAAAGAAGAGCTGTTCCGGCTCGATTCGATCGTCGTTCGGTCGGCACGTGAAACCGCAGTTCCGGCCGGCGGGGCGTTGGCGGTGGATCGAGGCCGATTCTCGCAGGCGGTCGAACGCGCGCTGGTCGAGCATCCACGCATCCGTCTGCATCGCGAGGAAGTGCACGAAATTCCGTCGCAGCGGCCGGCCATCGTGGCGTGCGGGCCGCTACCGAGCGCCGACCTGTTGTCGTCGATCGACGCCGTGCTGCGCTCGCTGCCGTCCGGCGAAGGGCGCCGATTACACTATTTCGATGCGGCCGCGCCGATCGTCGCCGCCGACTCGATCGACGAAAGCGCCGGCTATCGCAAATCGCGCTACGAGAAGGGCGACGGCGACGACTATCTCAACCTGCCGCTCGACCGCGACGCCTATCGAGAACTCGTCAACGATTTGCGAACGTCGCCGCGGCATCAGGCCAAAGACTTCGAAGCCGGCGATTCGACGCGCTACTTTGAGGGCTGTCTGCCGATCGAAGAGATGGCGGATCGAGGGGAAGAGACGTTGCGGTACGGTCCGCTCAAACCGGTTGGTTTGCGCCATCCTCAGACGGGGATCACGCCCTATGCGGTGGTGCAACTTCGCAAAGAGAACGCGCAAGGCACGGCATTCAACTTGGTCGGATTTCAGACGCGTATGACGTGGCCGGCGCAGCGCGCTACGTTCGGCAAGCTTCCCGGCTTGGCCCAAGCCGAATGGTTGCGGCTCGGCGTTATGCATCGCAATACGTTCGTCGACGCGCCCCGTGTGCTGGACGCTCGATTGATGCTGCGCGGCGTCGAGGGCTTGTATCTGGCCGGCCAAGTGACCGGCGCCGAGGGATACGTCGAGGCGGCTGCATGCGGTGCGATGGCCGGCATTCATGCCGCGCGGGGCGTGCTGGGAAAGCCGCCGGTCGGATTTCCCCGCGAAACCGCACTGGGTGCGGTCGTGGCCCATTTGCAGAACGCTGCCAGCCCCGATTTCCAACCGAGCAACGTTACCTGGGCCGAATTCCCGCCGCTCGACGTACGGATCCGCGACAAGAACGAACGGCGTGGCGCGATGGCGATTCGGGCGCTGGCGGCGCTCGATGTCTTCGCTCGTTCCCTGGCCTTGTGAAACCGGGCGGCCGTACCCGGGGTACTGACGCTACGATGAGGATTCGTTCGACTACCATAATCGCGGTTCGCAAGGACGGCCGGCTGGCGATCGCCGGCGACGGGCAAGTAACGCTCGACAAGACGATCGTCAAACACACGGCCCGCAAAGTACGCAAGATCTCCGGCGGCAAGGTCGTGGCCGGGTTTGCCGGTTCGGCCGCGGACGGCATCGCGCTGCTCGAAAAATTCGAACAATCGTTCAACGAGTATAAAGACATAACGCGTGCGGCGGTCGAGTTGGCGAAAGATTGGCGGCAAGATCGTGCGCTACGAAGGCTGGAGGCGCTGCTGCTCGTCGGAAATGCCGATCACTTGTTTTTGCGGTCCGGTACCGGCGATGTGATCGAGCCCGACGAAGGCGTCGCGGCGATCGGCAGCGGCGGCCCCTACGCACAGGCGGCCGCCGCTGCATTAGTGCGCAACACGTCGCTCGGCGCCGAAGAGATCGCTCGCAAAGCGCTGGAAATCGCCGGCGAGATTTGTATCTACACCAACGACGACATCACCGTGGAGGTGCTCGAGTGAACGCCGCGATCTCTGGTTCCGACACCGCAGCGCTGACGCCGCGACAGATCGTCGCCGAACTCGACAAGTACATCGTCGGCCAGGCCGGGGCGAAACGCGCCGTGGCCGTCGCGTTGCGTAATCGCTATCGCCGTTCGCGCGTATCCGGCGAGCTGCGCGAAGAGATTACTCCGAAAAACATTTTGATGATCGGACCGACCGGCGTCGGCAAGACCGAAATCGCGCGCCGTTTGGCCGGGCTGGTTGGTGCGCCGTTCGTCAAAGTCGAGGCGACGAAATATACCGAAGTGGGGTATGTGGGCCGCGACGTCGAGTCGATGGTTCGCGATCTGGTCGAAGCCTCGATTCGCACGGTCATCGAAGAACGTCGTCACGACGTTGTCGAGGCGGCCGAACATCAGGCGGTGGAACGCATTATCGACGTGCTGCACCCGGAGACGCGCCCGCCGCAGCCGTCCGGACAAGGTAATTCGCTCGGTGCGACGCTCGGATCGATCTTCGGCAACAACTTTCAACCGGCGCCGGCGGCCCAACCGCCGCCCGCCGTTTCGTCCGACGCGCAACGCGTGCGAGAGCAAACGCGCTCCGAGATCGAGCGCGGCTTTTACGATGTGCGTCTGGTCGAAATCGATGTCGAAGAGACACCGAACCTGCCGATCGGCATGATCGGTGGCGACCAATCCGGCGGCGGGGCCGACCTCGGCGAGATGCTTGGCGGAATACTTCCGAAGCGCCGCTCGAAAAAACGCGTTACCGTAGCCGAGGCGCGTCGCATCTTCGCACAAGAAGAGTCGGCCAAGCTGATCGACATGGATGCGGTCAAGCGCGAGGCGTTGCGGCGCGCGGCCGAAGATGGCATCATTTTCATCGACGAGATCGATAAGGTTGCGGGGCAGGGGGGCCGCGGCGGTCCGGACGTTTCGCGCGAGGGCGTGCAGCGCGACATTCTTCCGATCGTCGAAGGCTCGACGGTGACGACCAAGCACGGCACGATCAAAACCGATCACGTATTGTTTATCGCTGCGGGTGCGTTTCACATCAGCAAGCCGTCCGACTTGATTCCGGAACTGCAAGGCCGGTTTCCGATTCGCGTCGAGCTCGACTCGCTCACCGCCGAAGATTTCAAAACGATCCTGACGCAGCCCAAGAACGCGTTGGTCGAGCAATACAAAGCCCTGCTCGCGACCGAAGGCACGACGCTCGACTTTCGCCCGGACGGCATCGAGCAGATCGCGGCCTATGCGATGCGCGTCAACGAAACCAGTGAGAATATCGGTGCCCGCCGGCTGCACACCGTCCTCGAGCGACTGCTCGACGAGGTCAGCTTTGCGGCTCCCGAGGAGGCGGGCACCAGGGTAATCGACGCCGCGTACGTGAAAGAGCGGCTCGCCGACGTGGTGGGGAATACCGACCTATCCGGGTACATCTTGTAGGCACTTCCTAACTGGTTTCCCATTTGCCGGGAAGGGCGTAGAGCGGTCCCGCGAGGAGTTACGACCATGACGAAACCATTCACGTACGCATTCATAGCGGCGGCGGCGGCGATGACGCTGCTGACCGGATGCAACAACAACTCCAGCACGAACAACAACGGCTTCGGACAGAACTGCGGCGGCCCGGTCAACGGCCTTCAGGTTCTGCATCCGATTAACGGCTCGGCGCACGTCAATGCGGCCATCCAGGCCGTGTACGTCGCCACCAATTCGACGTTGCCGGTCGGCAACCAGTACAACTTCTTCCTGGTGCAGAGCAGCGGTGCGCAGCAATACACATCGGCGTTCGCGCACTACACCGGGCCAATCCCGAAGCCGTACACGAGCCCGCCGCCGGGTTCGACGATCTACCAAACCGTCATACCCCAGCCGGTAGGTCCGCTTCAGAGCGTCAACCTCTACTGGAATAACGGCGGGACCGGCTGCACGCCCAACGTTATCGTGAGCTCGTTCACGACCGGAAGCGGTCAATAGGCGCCAAGCAGGCGACGCGCCTTTTCCAGCTGGAATAAAGGGCCGCGTATGGCCTACGTGCGGGAAATCATTACAGACGGGCATCCGACGCTGCGCAAAGTCGCGCGAAAAGTCGATGCCCGTGAGATCGCCGAGCCGCTGTTTCAGCAACTGCTCGACGACATGTTCGAAACCATGTACGCTGCTCCGGGCGTCGGCCTCGCCGCGCCGCAAGTGAACGTTTCGAAGCGCGTGTTCGTGATCGACGTACACGAGGACGAGCACCCGCCCGAAGTCGTGATCAATCCTAAAATCGAGTCGTGCGAAGAAGAAGTCGAACTGACCGAAGGCTGCCTTTCAGTTCCCGGTATGGTAGGCGAGGTCGTGCGCTTCAACCGCGTCGCCGTGAGCGGTCTCGATCGGTACGGGAAAAAGATCCGCTTGGAAGGTGATGGCCTGTTCGCGCAGTGCCTGCAGCACGAAATCGGCCATTTGAACGGCGAGCTCTACCTCGATTCGGCTCGCGACGTGCGTGTCGCCAAACCGCACGAAGAAGACGATGCCGGCGAACCTGCCGCGCACGACGACGCCGTGGCCGCCGAGGCATAAGCCCAGATTCGTACGCTTTTCTTCGGAACCAGCGATTTCGCGGTTCCGAGCCTGCGAGTGCTCGCCGAACGCACCGCGCTGGCCGGCGTGGTTACGCAGCCCGACCGCCCGAGCGGACGCGGCCGGCGTGTAACGCCCTCGCCGGTGAAGGCCGCCGCGATCGCACTCGGACTTCCCGTATATCAGCCGACGACGTTGCGAGCGTTACAAGCCGGCTTGGCCGGCGACGCCTTCGATCTGTTCGCGCTCGCATCGTACGGACGCCTGATACCCGACTGGCTGCTCGAACTTCCGCGCCTCGGATCCTTAAACGTCCATCCCTCGCTGCTGCCGGCCTATCGAGGCGCGACCCCAATTCAGACGGCGTTGCGCAACGGAGAGCGCGCGACCGGCGTTACGATCATGTTGATGGATGCGGGTATGGATACCGGGGACGTGGTGCTGCAAGAGCCAGTAACGATCGATCCCGGTGAAGATTACGGACACTTGCACGATCGTCTGGCCGAAATCGGCGCCGGCTTACTGGGTGGCGCGCTGGAACTCGCAGCCAACGGCCCGTTGCGGGCAACGCCGCAGGCCGGCGAACCGACGTATACGCATCCGCTCGGCAAAGA
Source organism: Candidatus Tumulicola sp. (assembly GCA_039935355.1). GTDB lineage: Bacteria > Vulcanimicrobiota > Vulcanimicrobiia > Vulcanimicrobiales > Vulcanimicrobiaceae > Tumulicola. Next base: position 1,331 of record JBDTKL010000164.1, on the reverse strand, counting down.
CGATCTTTCGATCGATTGGTCGTGGGAACCGCGACGCATCGTCGACGCGGTACGCGCGTACTCGCCATCGCCCGGGGCTCGCGCCCAACTGGACGGCGAGATCGTCAAGGTGTTGCGCGCGCACGTCGAAGACGGCCGGGTGGAGATCGACGAACTCATCGCACCGAATCGCGGCCGGATGAGCGGCGCCGCCTATTTGCGAGGCCGGACATCGCACGAACGTTAAGCGCTCGCGACATCGCACTCGGAGTCGTTCGCGACGTCTTTCCCGCCGGGCCTGGGGCGGCTCGCGGGGCAGCCGAAGCGCTCGATTACCGTATTCGACATGCAACGGTCGACCCGCGCGACCGAGCGTTCGCGACCGAGCTGGCGTACGGCGCGATCAAGATGCGCCGCGCGTTAGACTGGCGTCTCGAGCCGTTTATCGGCGAACGCGTCGACTCACTACCGCCCACCATCCGCGAGATTTTGCGACTCGCGGTGTATGAGTTAGCCTACACGCAGGCCGACGTGCACGCAACCGTCTTCGAATGGGTCAACCTGGCGCGGCGCTACGGCCACACCGGCGTTGCAAATCTCACCAACGCGGTGCTGCGTCGCTATCTGCGCGAACCGCCGCCCGAGCCGCAACCCGACGACTTCCCGAGCGAAGACGACTACCTTGCAACGATATATTCGCTGCCGACGTGGCTCGTGCGTCAGTGGCGCGCTTCGTTCGGAAACCTGACACCGGAGATCTGCGCTGCGGTCAACGCTCCGCCGGCGGCCGCCGTAACTGCGAGTTTGCTTCGGTCGACGACCGAAGACGTTCGCGAGACATTGGAGCGTGACGGCGTGCGCGCGCATCCCTCGGCGTACGTTGCGGAATCGTCGGTTGTGGATGGCGGCGGCGCCCGTCTATCGGGCGGTGGAGAGGCGACTGCGTGGTGGCTGCAGTCCGAGAGTTCGGCGATGGCAGTAGACATTCTCAACCCGCAACCGGGCGAAGACGTGCTCGACGCGTGCAGCGGTCGCGGAAATAAGACGTTGCAGATCGCCGGCCGGCTCCAAAACGACGGAAGTATCGTGTGTCTCGAGCGCGACACTCGCAAGATCGCGACCTTGGGCCGGCGGCTGGATTCGGCCGGCGTGGTGGCCGCAATCGTAGAGGCCGACGCCCGCGAGCACACCTTCGATCCCAGCGTTCGTTTCGACCGAATCCTGGTCGACGCGCCATGTTCGGGTACCGGCTTGGCCGCCCGGCATCCCGAGTCGCGCTGGAAGAAGAGTGCGGACGACGGCGAACGACTTGCGGAGACCCAGCGGGCGATTCTCGAGCGCGTTTCCACCTC
>JBDTKL010000163.1:0-6463 GCA_039935355.1 Candidatus Tumulicola sp. | reverse complement strand
ACACCAGATGCGGCGATGAGGCGCGCGCGACGATGATCGGATCGCCGATGGGACCGGCGACCAGCACGCCCAATTGCAGCGCGCCGCGCATCGGTTCGCGCCGTGTAAACGCGAACGCATTGCGCAGTTGCGCGAGGTCGCCGTCGCCTTGGATGCCGAGGCGCAGTTGCGGGCTGCCCGTGAGGCCTCCGCCGAAATCGTAGATTCCGCCGGTCACGTGCAAGCGCACGCCGGCCAGACTCGCGTCGACGCGGCGAAGAAAGAACGTATCGTCGACCAGTTGCACGCGGCCGCGCACGTCCTCGAGCGGCGCCGCCAACATTGCCAGAGCCAAGCTTCCGCCGTCGATGTCCAACTGCAGGTTGGCGTGATAGTCGGGCGTGACGTTTGGCCGCACGTCGAGTGCGTACAAGCGAGCATCGAAGTTGCGTGCGCGGCCTTTGAGCACGCGAATAACCGGCGAGTCGGCAAAGTAATTGGCCAACGCCCGCAGGGGAAAACGCGGCGCCCGGGCTCGATGCGTCGCGTACCCGCGCAGCGCGTCCATCGTGCCGTCGATTGTAAACGGATCGTCGCGACGGGCTCCGGCAAAGGCGCCGCGCGCGCGATAGCGCGACACCGCTCCCGTATCGATCGACGCATCGACTCGAAATCCGTGGATGACGACGCGCTTGGCGCTTGGATCGTACGCCGCCGGTTCGAGCAGTTCCACCGCTGTATCGCGCAGCCGTAGCGTAAACCGCAAGGGAACGTTGTCGACCTCGACCGGCAGTTGTGCTTGCGGAAGTTGCCAGCCGGCGGGCGGCCCGAGAAAGTTGTACGTGCCGTCGGCCGCGCGCTCGATGGTAAGCTTGGCCCCGTCCACGTCGATCGCGGCAACTCCAAAACGCCGGGTGCTGCCGGGCAACAGATCGCGCAGCGCATAGCGCACGTCGACGCGCGCGGCGTCGAACAATGGAATACCGCCGCGCGATACGTGAACGTCCTGCAATTCCAAGGCGTCGAACCCGATGCGCTGCCGCGCGATGGAAACGGAATAACCCGCAGCGCCGGCGGCCGCACCGATGACGAAACGAACGAAATCGTGCCTGCGCGCTACGGCAAACCCGGCTACGAGCACGGCGGCCACCAGGCCGATCGCCAATACCTTGCGCACCTCGGAGTAGGTTATACTGCCTTTCGGCAAAGGCGCCCCTGCAGCGCGTGCTTACAGACGCATGAGGAACGCGCCGGCGCGAGGGTGGCTAGAGGTCGAGGTTCTTTACGCTCTTGGCGTATTCGAAGATGTACTGTTTGCGCGGCTCGACTTTGTCGCCCATCAGATCGGTGAAGATCTGCTCGGCTTCGACCGCATCTTCGATGGTGATTTGCTCTAACCGCCGGTGGCCGACTTCCATCGTCGTTTCGGCGAGCTGGTCCTCGTCCATTTCGCCTAGACCCTTGTATTGCTGAATGGTAAATTCTTTGGGATCGGCGTCGCCGATAATCGAGCGGTAGTCCGCTTCACTGAACGCCCACCACTGCTGCTTGCCCTTGCGGATGCCGTATAGCGGCGGTTGCGCGATGTACACGAAGCCGCCCTCGACCAGCGGCTTCATCTGGCGATAGAAGAACGTGAGTAAGAGCGTGCGGATGTGCGAACCATCGACGTCGGCGTCGGTCATGATGATGATCTTGTGATAGCGCAGCTTATCCAGATTGAACTCGTCGCCGAAGCCCGTTCCGAACGCGGTGATCATCGTCCGGATCTCTTCGTTCGCGAGGACTTTGTCGAGCCGCGCTTTTTCGACGTTGATGATTTTACCGCGCAGCGGCAAAATCGCTTGCGTCAGCGGGTCGCGTCCACCCTTGGCGGTGCCGCCCGCCGAATCGCCCTCGACCAAGAAGACTTCGCTCTCGGCCGGATTGGTATTCTTACAATCAATCAGCTTGCCGGGAAGGCCCGAGCCTTCGAGCGCGTTCTTGCGGCGCGACAGGTCGCGCGCTTTTTTGGCCGCCTCGCGAGCGCGTTGGGCCTGCATGCACTTGTCGACGATCGTCCTGGCGACTTTCGGATTCTCTTCAAAGAAGAACTCGAGCCGCTCGTTGACGAGACCGTACACGATGCTGCGGACTTTGTTATTGCCTAACTTGGTTTTGGTTTGACCTTCGAACTGCGGATTTTCCAGCTTGACCGAAACGACGGCCGTCAGACCTTCCAGAATATCGTCGGTCGATAACGACGCTTCGCCCTCTTTGAGCATTCCGCGCTTGCGCGCATAGCTATTGACGGCGTTGGTTACGGCCGTGCGAAAGCCCAGCACGTGCATGCCGCCTTCGATCGTATTGATGTTGTTGGCATAGGCGAAGATCTGCTCGGTGTACACGTTGGTGTATTGCATCGCAACTTCGACGTCGACGCCGTCGCGCTCGGAATGCGTCGAAACGATCGGATGCAGCGGATCTTTCTTCTCGTTCAGCCACTCGACGAACGATACGATGCCGCCTTCGAATTTATACATGCGTTCGCGCGGTTCGTCGCCGCGCTCGTCGCGAAGCGTGATTTCGAGCCCGCGATTGAGGAACGCCAACTCGCGCAGCCGCTTCTGCAGAATATCCCAATGAAAGTCCAGGACCTCGAACATCGTTTCGTCGGGCTTAAACCATTGGAACGTCCCCGAGCCTTCCACTCGCCCGGTTTTCTTGAGCTTCTGCACCGTAATGCCGCGCTCGAAGCGCATCTCATACGCCCAGCCGTCGCGTTTGACGCGCGTGACCATCCACTCCGAGAGCGCGTTGACCACCGAAATGCCGACGCCGTGCAAACCGCCGGCCACTTTATACCCGCCTTTGCCGAACTTGCCGCCGGCGTGCAGCATCGTCATCACGACCTCGACCGCGGGCAGCTTCTCCTCGGCATGCACGTCGATCGGAATGCCTCGACCGTCGTCTTCGACCGAGCACGAGTTGTCTTTGTACAATACGACGCGCACGTGTTGGGCGTGTCCGGCGAGGGCTTCGTCGACGGCGTTGTCGACCGCTTCGTACACTAACTGGTGCAATCCGCGCTCGGCGGTGTTGCCGATGTACATGCCCGGGCGCTTGCGAACGGCCTCTAGGCCGCGCAGCACCTCGATTTGTTCGCCGGTATAACTATTATTATTCGCCATTCGTTTCCGTTCGTTGCGTTTCGTAGAGCCGGTCGTACGACGCGTCGCCTAACACGCCGCGCATAACCGCGGGATCGATTTCGTGCGGCCGAAGCCGCGTTGCGAGCAACACGTATGCGCTCGCCAAGCCACGTTCGCCCGGAGCCGGATGCTCGGCCGAAGTCGCGCGGGCGCGTTCGAGCGATTGCCGCCAATCCGAGAGAATCCGCGCGCGCAACGCCTCATATTCGGTTCGCGACAGCTCGTCGACCAGTTCCGCAGTCCCGGCATAACCGAGCCACGGAGCCTCAGCTAGCAGTCGCGCCGCTCGCTCCGTTCTGCGCCGGGTTACGGCATTTTCGCACGCCGCGCATCGCGCAGCACTCGAGGGTCGGAGCAAGGCGTTGCAGTTAGCGCATTCTTTCCACCCAGCAGCCCGTTTCGCCCGCTCCCAGCCTTCTACGTGGCGGCGGAAGGCGGCTAACGCATCGGCCGCGGTTTCCGCTGCGGATGTGCGCGGAACGGCCGCTTTCGGCGGCATCGCAGTGGTGCGCGGCACCGTCCGCCGGCGGACGGCGGTGATCTTCCCCACTTTAAACCGCAGACGCGCCACCGATGTTTGCGGCGCGCGTTCGCGGACGGCGGCCAACAACCCGTCGGTCAAAAACGTCAATTGCTGGCCCCACGCCCCCGACGTCGTCACGATCAACAAAGTTCCGCGTTCGATTCGCACGGGTTGCGAGTTGCGCGCGATATCGGCACCGACCATCTCTGCCCAGGCGGTCGCAATGGCGGTAACCGGATCGTCGATGCGAGCCGAACGCGCGGGCGTCCAGCGCGCCATCGCCTGCCCAAGCGGCTTTAGCACGCCACCGCCGATACGTTCGCGCGTTCGACGGCATACACGTTGGCCCCCGACCGCAAAGCGGGCGGCAACTGTACCGCGGTCAAGAACACTTGCTCGTACTCTCCCAGTCCGGCCACGAAGGCCGATGCGCGATCGTCATCCAGCTCCGACAGCACGTCGTCGAGTAAGAGCAGCGGCGCTTCCCCGCCGCGATCGCGTAGCGTTGCATACTCGGCAAGTTTCAGCGCCAGCACCGCAGTGCGCTGCTGACCTTGCGATCCGTAGGTCGCTAGCGACCGTCCATCGAGCGCCAGTATCAAGTCGTCGCGATGCGGACCGGCAACCGACGTTTTTCGTGCTCGCTCTACATCGGCCGTTTCGCGGAGGCGGCGCTCGAAAGCGCGCGCGACATCCTCGGCGTCCAGCGCGTTGCATGCGATGTCGCAGGCGTACTCTACGTGCAGCGCTTCGGCGCCCGACGTGAAGCGCCGGTGCGAGCCGGCGGCCGAAGCATCGAGTTCTTGCACGAACTGAGCGCGCGCCGGAATGAGTTCGGCGGCCGATTCGATCAGCGTGCGGTTGTACACATCGAGCAACTCCGGATCGAGCGGCGCAAGTGCGCGTAGGAGCGCATTCTTTTGTGCCAACGTTTGCATGTAGCGCGCCAGCGCGCGATAGTAACGGGGCTCGGATTGCGCGAGCGCGCCGTTGATCAGGGCCCGCCGCAAGGCCGGCGCACCACCAATAAGCTGCAAGTCGGCAGGTACGAACGTGACGACTCGTAGATGCCCTAGAAAGCGGGCGTACCGGACATCGCTTCCGTTCACCGCAAACGCCTTGCGCGTGCCCCGCGCGCCGCGGACGACCGAACAGCCGAGATTCACGCTGCCGGCGCGAAGCATAGCCTCCCCCGTAACCGCGGCTCGCTCGCAACCGTAGCGGATCACCGATCCGTCGCGCAGCGCTCGAAACGACTTGCCGGTGCCGAGCATCGCGACGGCCTCGAGCAAGTTGCTCTTGCCTTGCGCGTTACTCCCAACGAAGGCCGTCAAGCCCGGTCCGGGAGAGATTTCGAGGCGTTCGTAGTTGCGGAAGTCCAGCAGCTCGAGTCGCGTCAGTTGCATACGCGAACGGCGGCACGCGCCGCCGTTTTCGCCGTGCGCGGGGAACCTGACGTCACTGCCGCAGCGGCATGAGCACGTACAGTTGCGTGCCCGAATCCATTGGCTCGAGCGGACGAATAGCCGCCGGCGAGAGCGGTCCCAGAAACTCCAAAACGGCCCGATCGCTTTTGATATGATTGAGGATCTCGACCAGGTAGCGAGCGTTGAAGGCGATCGTTAAATCGTCCCCCGTTTGTTCGACCTCGAGCTCCTCGTAGGCGGTGCCCGAAATGTCGGAGTTGGCCGTCACAACCAGCGTCTGATTCGAGATGGCCAGCTTTACCATGCTCGCGCGATCGCCGGCCACCAGCTCGGCGCGGCGGAGACTTCCGATCAGCCGCGACGTGCTGACCGTTACGCTGCGATCGAATTTTGCGGGGATCACCTGCTGGTAGTTGGGGTACTGCCCGTCGACCAGCCGCACCGTTATCGACACGTTTCCGGCCGTCATCTGTAACTGGTTGCTCTGCGCGCCAAGCGCGCTGACCGCGATCGTTTCGCCTCCGCCCAGGTTACGCGCGGCTTCTGCCAGCGCGCGCGATGGCACGATGTATTTCTCAGAACCGCCCATGGCTTCGTCGAGCGTCGTCGCGAACTTGGCGAGGCGGTACCCATCGGTCGCAACCAGCGTCATCGCGTCGCCTTCGATCTCGATCAACGTCCCCATCAGGACGGCGCCCCGCGCCTCCTCGTTGGACGCGGCAAAAATCGTCGCATCGATCGCGTCTCGAAACTTCTTGGCACCCATGGTGAAGTGCGAGCCTCGGGTTGCGGCCGGGAGCGGCGGATATTCTTCGGCGGGCAGCGCGTGAAAGTCGTAGTTACTGCGTTCGTGCTTGACGCTGGCACGCGTCGGCGTGCCGCTGAGCTCCAGCGTTCCGGCCGGCAAGTTTCCGAGGTAGCTCGCGAACAGCTTGGCCGGAATCGTCACCGAGCCGCTCTCGCCGACATCCGCGGCAAAACCGTGTTCGAGCGTCAGCTCGAGATCGGTCGCGCGGACGGCGATCTTCCCGTCTTCTGCTTGCAGCAAAACGTTGGACAGGATCGGAACGGTCGTATGCGCGTTGACGATCTTACTGGCCGCTCCGACCGCTGCCGAGATGTCTTTGGTGTTACAGCTGAACTTCATCATCCACCGCCGCGAGCGAAGCCTCGCGTCCGTAATTAAATTTGATAATTATAGTCGTACCAGCAGTAGGGCGGTGCAATCTGCGAAGAACGCGCCAAACATCCAGCAGCTACACGCTTTTGGCCTTGGGATAAGTTGTGAGCGTTTGACCCCGCAGTATCCACGTTTCCACCTCGATAACCGACCGCTGGGAGTT
>JBDTKL010000162.1:0-6441 GCA_039935355.1 Candidatus Tumulicola sp. | reverse complement strand
GACGACCTGGAGCGGTTCTTGCACGTCGACCGCGCGAAGGTACGCGTGATTCCGCTGGGCGTCGACGAACGCTTTCTGGCCGCTACCGTGCCGCACGTCGCCGCGACGCCGTATCTGCTGTATGCCGGCAATCACCGCCCTCACAAGAATTTGCACACGTTATTCGAGGCGTGGTCGTCGCTGCCGGACGGCGTGGCAGTGGATCTCCACGTAACCGGAGACGACGACTTCGGCGGCGAGCTCGAGCGCCGCAGCACGCCCGAGCGCAAAATCGTCGCGTTAGGAGACGTCTCCCAAGACGAATTGGCGTCCTATTATGCGGGGGCCCTCGCGCTGGTTCAGCCCTCGTTTCGTGAGGGCTTCGGGTTGCCGGCTCTCGAAGCGATGGCGAGTGGATGTGCCGTCGTTGCTACCGAAGGCGCTCTTCCTCGTGTGCTCGCGCCTGCTGCTCTCGTTTTTGAGAGCGCCGAGGAATTGCGCGCGATGCTAGAACGCATCGTCGCCGAACCGGACTTGCGCGCAACGTACGCGCGAGCGGGGCGTAAAGCTGCCGCAACGCTGACGTGGGACCGGTGCGCTCTGGCGACCGCGTCCGTGTATGCAGAAGTGTTGGAGGAAGCGTGCTAGCCGTTATCGTTCTGGCCGCGGCCACATCGACCGCGCCGGCAGTTCGCGCGCCCGCGCCCAGCCGGCGTCCGATATCGATCGTCATTAACGGCAACCTGTTGCCGATCGACCCCGCGCCGCGCTTCGATAAGAACGTTCTCTTCTTTCCGGTACGTCGAACGCTGCTCGCGCTCGGCCTGCCGTTTAACCGCTACGGCAGCCGGCTCGTAACCCAAGTCGGCTCGAAGACCGCCACGCTCGTCGTCGGTAGCCGTACTGTAACGATCGACTCGGTGCAGTTTCAACTGGATCAGCCCGTTCAAGAAACCAACGGCGTCCTCTACGCGCCGCTGCGCTTTTTCACCGATGTGCTCGGCGCCCAAGCCACCTTCGATCGCCATTCGAATGTCGTGACGATCGTGGCGCAACTCGTCGGACGATCCGACACCGGACTATCCTCGACCGGCTCGGGTTACACGCGTGTCGGAACGGTGGCTGCCGTCAATCTCTTGTCGGATCCGCCGACCTTGACGTTCGGGTATTTTAGCGGGCCGAAAACGGTTTCGATCGCTCCTAACGCGATCATCGAGATCGAAGATGTCGACGCCAATGTTACGACCCCGGGCGAACTCGGCGACGTGCGTCCCGGAGACTTCGCTCGCGTGGAGATGCGCAAAGACGGTCGTGTCGAGCGCATCGTCGATGCGTTTGGCTCGCACGACGGAAGGATCGTGGCCGTCGGCGGGAACGAGTTCGTTTTGGACAGCGGACAAGTCATTTCGCCCGGCCGTACTGCCGAAGTGTCGCTTAACGGCGCCGCGGCCGGCTTTGCAGATCTGCGGGCGGGCGACATGGTTGCCGTGCGATACAACGTCGAAACGAACGAAGTCCGCGAAATTTTGGCCAGCCGCCAGATTCAAGGAACGCCGGTGCAAAACGGCATGTCGGTGTCGACCGACGCGACGCGTCCGCTGCGCGCGGACGAAACGCTACACGTTACGATGCGCGGTCCGGCGGGTGGTTCGGCGACGTTCGACATCGGGTCGTACGTCTCGAATCTTGCAATGCGCGAAAGCTCGTCCGGCGTCTATGACGGCAGCTACGCAATACCACGCGGCGCGAACTTCGATTCCGTTCCGGTGATCGGCCGGTTACGCGTTGCATCCGGGTCGTTGCAAGCCCAAGCCCCCTCGCTGTTTTCGGCCTCGAGCGTGCCGCCGGGCGTTTCGGATTTCGGGCCGGACAATAATGTAGCGGTCAACGACAACCGCCCGTCGATCTACGCGACGTTTAGCACGGATGCAGTACCCGTGAGTCCGTCGAGCGTCCAAATTGTGGTGAACGGGCACGACGTGACGTCGGATGCCGTTCGCACGTCGCAGTTCGTGCACTACCTGCCGGCCTATGGGTATCCCGACGGCCCGGTCCGCGTGACGGTCCGCGTCGCCGATGGAGCCGGCAACGCGTACACGAAGTCGTGGACGTTCTTCATTCGAACCCGCTGACCGAAGGCAACGATGAGCGACGACTGTATTTTTTGCCGCATCGCCTCCGGGGCGATTCCCGCCACGATCGTTTATCGCGGCCACGGCGTGCTGGCAATTGAAGACCTCACCCCGCAAGCGCCGACGCACGTGTTGGTCATTCCTGAGGCCCACCATGACACGGTCGCGGATCTGGCTGCTAGCGGCGACACGGCCCTATTGTCGGAGGTCTTCGCGACCGCTGCTCGGATCGGACGCGAGCGCGGCGGCGAAGACGGGTTTCGTTTGGTCGTCAACAGTGGCCTAATGGCCGGGCAGAGTGTGGGGCACGTCCACGTGCATGTGTTGGCCGGGCGTCCGCTGGCATGGCCGCCCGGGTAGAGCCGTCTTCGGCGATTTGACGCCCGGAGCGGGCCTGTGCTACCGTTGGTGTTCGAGCCCACACGGGCTCTAATTTTGCGTGTGCCCTGCAGGGCCGCGTCGCGAGGGGGTGTCGAATAATATGGAAGTACGCGTAGCTCCAGGTGAATCGATCGAGAGCGCGCTGCGCCGTTTCAAGAAAGCCACCCAGAAGGCCGGTATCCTGGCCGAAGCGCGCAAGCACGAACATTACGAAAAGCCGAGCGTTCGCCGAAAGAAGAAGTCGGCCGCCGCGCGCAAGCGTCGCACCTAGACGCGATGGCAACCCTCAAAGACCGCATCGCCGCCGATCTTAAGGCGGCGATGAAAGCCCGCGACCAGCTGCGTCTGGACACCCTCCGCTCGGCGCTGTCGGGATTCACGTACAAGCGCTCCGAAGCCGGTCAGGACCTCACCGACCAGGAAGAGCTCGACGTCGTCGGCCGCCTTGTGAAGCAGCGTGCCGATTCGGCCACCGAATTCGATAAGGCCGGCCGTACCGATCTGTCCGACAAAGAACGTGCCGAGCGCGCGATTCTCGTGGAATATCTCCCGGCGCAGAAGTCGCCGGAAGAAATTCGCGACGCCGTACGAGCCGCGATCGCTGGAATTCCCGAGGGCTCGCGCAACGTCGGTGCCGTTATGAAAGTGGTCTTACCGCAGATGCGCGGATTGGCCGACGGCAACGCCGTACGACAGATCGTCGGCGAAGAACTCGACCCGAAGTAGCCCAGCTCGCCTCCAGCGTCAAAGAAGGCGGCCCGCGACGTAACCTTTGTCGCCGCCCCTCGGTATCCACCAGCATGAAGGTCGTGCCGTTCGTTCGCCGCTTTGGAGTCGCGGCTCTATTGCTTTGGGGCGTTGGCGCGGTCGCGTCGGCGGCCGTAACGTCTTCGTCTGGTCGTGACGTTATCGTCGTCCCGATTTCGGGCCAGGTCGACGCCGGCACGACGAACTTGCTTCGTCGCTCGATCGATCTCGCCGATTCACGCTCCGCCGCTGCCATCGTCCTCGACGTCGGTAACGCGAGCGGTTCTTTCGCTTCGGCGGCAGCGATTCGCGCGGCGATCGCCAAGGCGCGCGTCCCGGTGATTGCATTCGTGCATGGCCGGGCCGACACCGTAGCCGCCCTAATTGCGCTCAATGCCGACCGCATCGTCGTGACGCCGCAAGCTTCGATCGGTTCGGCCGAACCGGTACCCGCGATCGGATCCCAAGTCGCCGCGATACGCGCGGCGTTCGAATCGGCCGCCCAACGAACGCACAAACCAGCCCAACTAGCTGCGGCGATGGTCGATCCGTCGGTCGACGTGCCGCAGTATAAAGATTCGGGTACGGTGCTGGCACTCGACGGCGATGACGCCGTGCGCGCGAACATCGCGCAGGCGATGGCTCCGACGCTCCAATCCGCGTTGGCGCTGTCCGATCTCAACGCCAACCCGCAACTCGTGCAAGGATACAGTTGGAGCGAGGATGCCGTCCGGTTCTTGAGCAGTCCGGTCGCCGGTGCGATCCTGCTCGCGCTAGGACTCGTCGGTTTACTGATCGAGATGCAGACGCTCCACGGTGTGGCGGGCGCCGTGGGCGTCGTCGCGCTGGTGCTGTTCTTTGGCGGCCACGCCATATCCGGAGATGCCGGCCCGCTGGCAATTGGTTTGGCGGTGGCCGGAGTGGCGGCTATTCTATGGGAATTGCACGTCGTACCGGGTCACACAGTGCCGGGCGTGGTCGGCGTCTTGTGCTTGCTACTCGGTTCGCTGCTGGCGTTCGGGCTGCCGTTCTTTTTCATCGCGGTCGAAACGCTTGCGACAGCGATCGTGATCGCCGTCATCGTGTATTCGATGCTGCTGAAGCGCTTGCCCGAGAATGCGTGGGCGCATCGGCTGGCACTTGGCGCGACGCAAGGTCCGGAGTATGTTACCGCGGCCGACCTTAGCGCGTTGGCCGGAAGAATCGGTACCGCCGTATCGTTCTTGCGCCCGGCCGGAATCGCCACGATCGACGCGAAGCGCGTCGACGTGCTGACCGCCGGTGAATTCATCGAACAAGGCACTCCGATTCGCGTCGTTCGCGTCGAAGGCGCCCGAGTATTCGTCGAAGCCGTTACTCTTCCGAGCTACCAATAGGAGCCGTTCATGATTGCAGTCAGCGCCGGCGTCATTATCGTCGTTGCGGTCATTTTGTTTTTCGTGTTTCTGTATTACTTTCCAGTCGGGCTGTGGATCCGTACGATCGCCGCGGGCGTCCCGTTGGGAATCATCGCGCTCGTTCGTATGCGGTTGATCGGAATTCCGCCGAGCATCGTCGTCACGAACTACGTTCGTGCTCGCAAGGCCGGCTTGAATCTGACGGTCGACCAGTTGCAGTCCCATTTCTTGGCCGGAGGTAACATCGAGAACGTCACGCTCGCGATGATCGCCGCCCAACGCGCGCAGATTCCGTTAGAGTGGCAACGCGCCGCTGCAATCGACTTGGCAGGCCGCAACGTACTCGAAGCGTTGCAGACGTCGGTTAATCCGAAGGTGATCGAGACGCCGATCTTTCAGGGCGTCGCGCAAAACGGTATTCAGCTCAATGTAAAAGCGCGAATCACCGTCCGCAGCGATTTGGATCGGTACGTCGGTGGTGCGGGCGAGCCGACCATCGTCGCACGCGTTGGTGAAGGCGTCGTTTCGGCCGTCGGCGCCGCGGTCGACCACAAAGAAGTGCTCGAGTATCCGGACCGTATCAGCAAGGCGGTTCTCGCTAAGGGCCTCGATGCCGGAACCGCATTCGAGATCGTATCGATCGATATCGCCGACGTCGACGTCGGCAAAAACATCGGTGCCGATCTTCAAACGAGCCAAGCCGAAGCCGACCGCCGAATCGCGCAAGCAAAGGCGTCCGAGCGGCAGTACGCAGCCATGGCTGCCGAGCAAGAGCAAAAGGCCGAGACGCAAGCCATGCGTGCGAAGGTCGTCGAAGCCGAAGCTTCCATTCCGCAGGCGATTGCCGAGGCGTTCCGCAGCGGCCATCTGGGCGTGATGGATTACTACCGCCTGAAGAACATGCAAGCCGACACCGAAATGCGTTCCTCGATCGGAAGCACGGTCGACGGCAACGCCGATTCGTCGCAGAGTTCCCAGCTGCCAAAATAGCGGATGCGCGACTTCGGCCTCGTGGTCTGGGCGATCGTCATCTTCGCCGGCGTCGTTTCGAGCATCGTGAAGAGCGCTCGCCGGAAGGCTCCTGCGAACACGACGCAGTCTGCCAGCGTGGCTCATCGTCTGGCCGAAGCTCGGAGAATTGCCGAGTCCGTTACGGTGCGAGTAGGACCTGGCGGATCGACCGTGTTGTCGCCTCGACCGGCTTCACCCGCCCCGACGCCGCCGGGTGGCTCGACGGCTCAAGCGCCGCCGGCCCGGCCGGCCCCACCGTCGTCCTCGCCGCTCGCACCGACCGCCCCGCTCGCGCCCTCGGCTCCGCCGGCTGCGTCTCTCGTCATAGGTGCCGCTGAGCCGATGATGCACCTGATCGACGACCGGCCTCCTCGCCGGACGTTCGCAATTGAGGCCTTGCTCGGCAATCGCCGGAGGCTGGCCGACGCCGTGATCGTTTCTGAAGTCATCGGAAAGCCTCTCGCGCTGCGCAACGAATAACCCGCTCGTTGACCGCTCAACGAACGATCGAACTCGAGGGCTTGCCGGATCGCGTCCGTTTGTTCGGACAGTACGATCGCAACCTCTCCGCTATCGAATCCGCCCTGAAAGTATCGCTCCACGCCGATGGCGACCGTCTGCTGGTCGCCGGCGAGGCGCCCGATGTCGAACGCGCCGAACGCGTCGTTCGCCGGGTGCTTTCAGCCGCGGTCGACGGTGCGCACATTACGCCCGACGACGTACGGCTCGCAATCGCCGACGTTCACGAACGCCCGCAGACGAGCGAAGTGCCGCGCACGTTGCTTCGAACGCAG
>JBDTKL010000161.1:0-19936 GCA_039935355.1 Candidatus Tumulicola sp. | reverse complement strand
GCGATCAGCGACACGAACATGTTGGTCGGCCCGAAAAACTTTGTATACAGCGCTACGATCAACGTCGCGGCAAACGCTGCAGCGACCGCAAACAATCGCGCTATGAGCGCATTGCGCGACGCAAGGCTGCTCAGGATGCCGGTGCAGATACCGATCGACGTCGCCACGACGATCTCGTGGGGGCCGCCGCCGAGAATCAGCGCGACCGCCACCGCGATCAGTGCGAGGGCGGGGATTTCGAGCCACGCCGGCAGGCCCGGCCAACGCTCGTCGACCTCGGATAGCAAACGCGTCGCGCCGTCGTAATCGACGGCGCCGGCTCGAAGAGAATCGTAAATGTGCGTGAGCAGCGCGATCTTGCGTAAGCTGACGCGGCCCGGCTCGAGGCGCATCATCAACGTTCGCTGCTGCCAGTTGGGTCCGATCGCGATCGTTATGTAGGTTGGTAGCGCGAAGATCTGCGCGTCCAACCCGATCGACGCTGCCGTTTCGGTCAGCGTCTGTTCGATTGCGTCGGTGGCGATGCCGGCTCGGTGCAGTTCGCGACCCAGGGTCGACAAAAAGACTTCGCGCGGATCGGGAGCGCCAAAGGCGCTCGAAGAGCTTACTTCTTGGCGGTCTTGCGGCCGGTCTTCGATTTCGTGCTCTTCGCCTTCACCGGCTTCACCGGGGCGGCGGCGGCGCGTGTGATCGCCTTCGACAAGCGCGATTTCTTGCGCGCAGCCTTATTCGGATGGATGATGCCCTTCGAGGCAGCCGAATCGAAGGCGCCTTCGACCGTCGCCGTGGTCTGCGCGTCCGCCGCGGTCACGGCCTTCTTGAAGAGGGTCTTCAGACGGCTGTTGGCATCACGATTGCGAATCGTGCGCGTCTCGGACTGGCGCATCCACTTCTCGGCGGCTTTGATATTGGGCAAATTTGGCTCTCTTTCGTGCGGTAACGACGGCGTGAAGTATACCAGCCGCGCGGTTTCGTGTCTAGGGAGCTCTGTCGTGCCCTAGCGGTCTTCCTTAGCTAAGATGGCCCGGAAGCTCTCGTAGCGGCTCGCCGCGATCGAGCCGGCGTTTACCGCCTCGCGGATAGCGCAGCCCGGCTCTTGCAGATGGCGGCAGTCTGTGAACCGGCAATGCTGCTGCGGCTCGGCCATCTCGCGAAAGCCGAGAGCTAGCTCCCGTGGCGCCAGCGAACCCAGTCCGAATTCGTTCAGCCCGGGGCTGTCGATCAGAAATCCGCCCGGGGTGCGGTACAGTCGGGCGGCCGTCGTGGTCTGCCGGCCCATGCCGTAACGCGAAACGTTCCCGACCGTAGCCTCACCGCCCAAGGCGCTGAAGATCGTGCTCTTGCCGACCCCCGAGTTACCGGCCAGGAGTGCGCGCTTCCCTGCCATGAGCTCGCGCAGCGCGTCCACATTCTGGCCCTGCTTCGGATTGATCACCACGGTCGTGTAACCCAGCCGCCCGTACAGCGCGGCCAATGTCTCGGCTTGGTTCGGGGGCGCGAGGTCCGGTTTTGTGAAGACGGCCGCGGCATCGAGGTCTTGCAGCTCGGCGAAGGCTAGCAGCTGGTCGAGCGTGGGCAGGCGAGGGGCCGGATTTGCCAGGGCCGTGACGGTGACCAGCAGGTCTAAGTTGGCGGCCATCGTCTTCGAGCGGCCTTCCGATGTCTGGCGCTGCAGCGTCATGGAGCGTTCTTCCATTCCGTCGACCACTACATCGCCGTCTTCCAGCGTCCGTACGTGTAGCACATCGCCCGGCACCGGCATCGACCGCTTGCCCGTCATGCGTTTCAGTTGCGCTATGCGTGGGGCGGCTTCGCCCTCGATCGAAACCCACGCCGAATTTTTGCCCGTCGATACGACGAGCGCGTTACAGCGTTCGCCTACGCGCAAGATTGCAATGCGTTCGCGCCTAACGAAGCGGGTATCGTGCAATACCGCATGCTGCGAGGCAATTCGCTCGACGTCGAACGGCGCGCCGCAATCGACGCGGGCATCGCTATCCGCGGCGGTATTGTGAACTGGCGAGTCTCGCCGGACGTCGACCGCGCGTACGCGCTGGTCGAGTTACCCGACGACGGAGTGACGACCGCAATCGCAACCGATGCGTCGTTCACCGAGAGCGCGCCCATCATCGCGTTGGCTGTTTACCCTACCGTCGCCGAAGCCTTGCCGTCGCTGATCGACGTGCTGGACGGACCCGGGCGTCCGTCGGGCGTGATCGGATGCACTGCCTCGAGCGGTGCGGCGGTGCTCGAGTGGGACCTCGACCGAACGCCTGCTACCTTGGTGCTCGATCTGATCGACACCGAACTCGACCGCTTCCACAGCGGCCGCCGCACCGAGCTGCTCACGCCGCTCACCGAAGCGTGGCTGGCCAAAATCGCGGCAGACGGGCTGCAATGTCCCGAGATCGCACCGGACCGTATTCTGGAGACGCTCGTAGCGAAGGCTGGACTCGATGTTTGAGTCGTTACGACCGTACGTCGGCATCACCGATCTGCTCGACATCGCCGTCACCGGCGTGCTGGTGTATTATTTGCTGCTGCTCATTCGCGGTACGCGAGCGGTGCAAATTCTCATGGGCATCATCGTGCTGTTAGCGATTCTCGGCATCGCTAACGTCTTGCACTTATATCTACTCGTTACGATTCTGCAGCTGGTGGTGGTCGGCGCCGCCGTCACGATTCCGATCGTCTTTCAACCCGAGTTGCGGCGCGCGCTCGAGCAGATCGGTCGCGGCGGCGTGTTTCGGATAGACGCCGACGATCCGCTGTCGCGCGTCGTTTCGCGTCCCGAAGATCGCGCGCTGGTCCTTCTCGCTCGTGCCGCGTTTCTGCTGTCGCGCAACAAGATCGGCGCGCTAATCGCGGTAGAACAGCACAGCGGTCTCAAAGAATTCTGCGAAACCGGAACGCAACTCGACGCTGAGCTGACGGTCGAACTGCTGCTGACGATCTTCACGCCTCGTTCGCCGCTACACGACGGCGCGGTGATCGTGCACGACAACCGCATCGTCGCGGCCGGCTGCTTTTTACCGTTAGCCGAACATTCGTTTACGGCGCGTGTCGGCACGCGCCACCGCGCGGCGATCGGGTTGAGCGAACAAACCGACGCCGTCGTTATCATCGTTTCCGAAGAAAGTGGCGGCGTATCCATCGCCCGCGACGGCAAATTAACGCGTCCGGTGGAAGAAGAACAGCGCCTGGCCAAAATGTTGATGGCCGTTACGCGGCCCGCACGTCGCGATCGCCGCTCGCCCAACGATCTCGTTTCGCATTTACGTTCGCGCCTGTCATCGCGCCGCGTGCGCGAGGCCCCACATGCAGATCATCCGCAAGAACTTCACTCTTAAAGTTCTGGCGCTGACGCTGGCGATCGTCGGCTGGGCGTACGTGCGATTCGCGACCAACCCGGTCGTGGCGACCGCACGTTTCGACCAGCAAATGTCGGTCCCGATCACGAGCGTTAATCTCACCGCCGGTTACGTCGCGCACTTCACCGACCGCGCGGCCGTCGTCACCGTCGCGTCCCGTCGCGGCGAAGCCGCGATCAAGCCGGAAGAGATTAAAGCCGTACTGGATCTCGCCGGAAAGAGCGCCGGCGTCTACAACGTGCCGGTCGCGTTGGTAGCGCCGCAGATCGTCGTGCAGAGTTTGAGCCCGGCGTCGGTGACGTTGACGATCGAAAAAATCGAGTCGCGCGACTTTCCGTTGGCCGTTCATTACGTCGGCGATCTCAAGAACGTCGTGGTTGCCGGGACGCAACTCAAACCGTCGATCGTCGCGATACAGGGCACGACCACCGCGCTGGAACAAGTGGCCGCGGTGCACGCCGACATCACCTTGCCCGAGCAAGCCCGTTCCGTGGACGAGATGGTCCGGCCGGTTCCGATCAACGCGGCCGGAACCGAAGTGCTCGGTCTCCAGGTCGCCCCCGACCTGGTGCGCGTGCGGCTGCGACTGACGCCCGGCACGGGACAAGCGCCTCGATGAGCCGCCTGTTCGGCACCGACGGTATCCGGGGCGTCGCCAATGAGGACCTCACGCCCGAGCTGGCCTTTGCCGTCGGTCGGGCTGCCGCTACCGTGCTGGTGGCCGAGGCAGACGGCCGCCCAATCATCGTTGGTCGAGATACCCGCTGTTCGGGCACCATGCTCGAAGCCGCGATCGTGGCCGGCATCACGTCCGCCGGTTGCGATACGGTGTCCCTCGGCATCGTCCCGACGCCGGCGGTCGCATGCGTCACGCGCCACGAAGGCGCCGCCGCCGGCGTCATGATCAGTGCCTCGCACAATCCGGTGCCGGACAACGGGATCAAATTCTTTGGTGCCGACGGATTCAAACTGAGCGACGCGCTCGAAGACACGATCGAGGCGGCTATGACGGGCGGCTACGGCGCACGCCCAACCGGAACCGGCGTCGGGGTCGCACGAACGGCTGTCAACTTAAGTCGCTGGTACTACGCGCAATTGTACGAAGGCGCGGCCGACCTGAGCGGAATGCGCGTGATCGTCGACGGCGCGTATGGCGCGGCGTATGCGATCGCGCCCTATGCGTTGCGCAAGCTCGGCGCCGACGTCATCGAACTGCATTGCGAGAACGACGGTACGCGTATCAACGTCGACTGCGGTGCGACGCACATGGAATCGCTCGAGGGTGCCGTTCGCGAACGAATCGCCGCCGGCGAGCGAAACGTGGTGGGCGTCGCGTTCGATGGCGACGCCGATCGTGCGTTGTTCGTCGATGAAGAAGGCTGTCGCTTAAGCGGCGATCACGTGATGTATGCGCTCGCGACGGCATTGCACGATGCGGGAACGCTACCCGGCGACACGATCGTCGGAACGGTCATGAGCAACATCGGTTTCGAGCGTGCGTTGCAAGCGCGCGGCATCGCGCTCGAACGCACAGCCGTCGGCGACCGCTACGTGTTGGAGCGCATGCGCGCAGGCGGCTTCGTCTTAGGTGGCGAGCAGTCCGGACACATCATCGATTTGCTCACCAACACCACCGGCGACGGCCCGATGACGGCCGTTACGTTACTCGGCGTTGCGGCTCGCGCCGGCGTTCGTTTGCACGATCTCGCGCGCGAAGTCGTGATCGCGCCACAGTTATTGGTGAACGTGAAGACGCGTTCCAAAGATGTGCTGCAGCGCGAACCCGTCCTGCGTGCGATCGCAGAGGCCGAAGCGCGCTTGGGGAAAGACGGCCGGCTCTTAGTGCGTCCGTCCGGAACCGAGCCGCTGGTTCGAGTGATGGCCGAGGGTAGCGAGCGATCGCTGGTCGATGACGTCGTCGCGAGCGTCGTCGGTGTGATTGAAAGGGAGATTAGAGACTAGACAGAAACCCAACCAGCGTCATCGTCCGGCAAGTAACAGCGCCGGTTCGAGTGACGTTACGCCTGCACAAGATCACTGAATCGGGTCCCAGCGAGGATCCGAGCGGGGGACTCTCTGGTAGGGGTGAATGAGCCGGTCGGCTCTAGGGCGACTCTTTCCGTCCGAACCCGTCAACTAACCTCGCAAGTGTCGTCAAAGAGAGGTATTCATTTCTTGCGTCACGCGTTAGCTGCCGGAGCGTTCGCCCTTTCGATTGCCGCTACGGCCGGGTTCGCTCAAGCTCATACCCAACAAAATTCCGCCACAATCGCCTTCAGCGCCCCGTCCTCGACGACGAGCCAGCGTGCCGTCAGTCCAGACGTCGCTGAGTGGACCCAGCGCCTGGTGATTACCACGCCGGCGCGTCATTCGGCCAACTTTGGCCGGTTCGCGGGCGGCATCTTAGCCCGCACCTCCAAGATCGCAACCCTGCTCACGCACAGCGCCCTGCGCTTTTTGGGAACGCCGTACGTCTTCGGCGGTACCACCGCGGCCGGGTTCGACTGCTCGGCGTTCGTGCAGCACGTGTTCGGCATGGCCGGCATCGCGTTGCCGCGCACGGCCGACGCGCAATACGACGTCGGCAAGCCGGCCGTCGGCGGACCGCGCCCGGGCGACCTCGTGTTCTTTCAAACGTACACCGAAGGCGTATCGCACGTCGGCATCTACCTTGGAAACGGCAAGTTCGTGCACGCCAGCTCGAGCCACGGCGTCATGGTGAGCCAGCTTTCGGAATCGTATTGGTCCTCGCGCTATCTCGGTGCAAAGCGACTCGTCGCAACGCGTTAGAAGCCGCTCAGCTTCAAGGGGCTCTGTTCGGCCATCGCCAAATGGCGTTATTGCCGATGGGGTGTAGCCAAGCGGTAAGGCAGTGGACTTTGACTCCGCCATGCGTTGGTTCGAATCCAGCCACCCCAGTACTACGCTTTGCGCACGCGATGATCGCGTGCGCTTTTGCTTTCGCAGTCTCGCCGGATTCGAGCTACTTAGTCACACGTCATACAGGCTCGAATCGAAGCAGGCGCGAAGGCGCCCGGGCTTAGAGCGTTTCCCTACTTCCTAGAGTGCTGGAGGCTATGTCTCACGACGAACTGACGATCGACGTCAAATCTGAAAAACACGGCGAAGCGCTGGTGTTCAGGCTGCGTGGCAGCTTGGATCTCGCGACCGCGCCGACGGTGCGCGCCGCCTTAACCGATGCGGCCGGCGACGCTAACCGCCATCTTATCGTCGATCTGACGCAGATCGAGTTCCTCGATTCCACCGGATTAGGCGCGCTCATCGGCGCTCACCGCCGCGCGAGCGAACATAACGGTTCGTTGCGTTTGGTCGTGACCGAAGGCCCGATCGCCCGACTGCTCAACATCACCGGACTGTTGCGCGTGTTCTCGGTCTATCACGACCTCAAGGACGCGCTTGCCGATCAGGCGCGGGTAACCGCCGCTCCGTAAGCGGCGTATGCGTCGTCGAGCAACTCGACGACATGCTTGACGTTGGCGGGGAATCCGGCCTCGCGCAGCCCCGCCGCAACCTGCATCGCGCAACCCGGGTTTGCCGTTGCCACCATATCGGCGCCGGTTGCCTCGACGTTCTCGATTTTGCGCCGGCGTAAGCGCGCCGACATCGCCGGCCGTGTCAGGTTATAAATTCCGGCGCTTCCGCAGCACAAATCGCTTTCGTTCATTTCGATCAGTTGCAGACCCGGAATGCCTTGCAACAACCGCCGGGGAGCGGCGCTGACGCGCTGCGCATGTACTAAGTGACACGGTTCTTGGTAGGTGACTCGAATGTTTAATTCGCCGATCGCCGGATCGAGCTCGCTGGCGTCGAGCACTTCGCACACGTCGCGTACGCGTTGCGAAAAGCGGCTCGCGCGCTCCGCCCATTGCGGGTCCGCCGCAAACAGCGTCCCGTATTCTTTGAGCGCCGAACCGCAGCCGGCCGCATCGACGACGTAGACATCGGCCTTGCTGCCTTCGAACGCGGCAATGTTTCGCTTTGCCAACTCGCGGCCGAACTCCATTTCTCCGGCATGCACGCCGATCGCCCCGCAGCAACCTTGATCGCGCGGAATAACGACCGAAAGACGGGCGCGCAACAGCATCCGAATCGTGGCGTCGTGCACCTGCGGGAAAGCGAACTGCATCACGCATCCAGCATGCAAAAACGCTACACCGACCGGACGTTCGGCGTCGATTCGGCGCTGCGCTGGTTCGAAGAAGCGTTCGGGCATCGCCGGAGCCAGTGCGATGGCATCGCGTAATCCGATCGCAGACGCAACGGACGTCAACCCGGTGCGCTGGGCGAATCGCAGAAGAGCGGCCATCGCGCGCATCAAAGCGAGGTTGCGGAACGGTGCTTTTACCAACAGACCGCGCGTCCAGCGTCGTACCGGCGATTCGCGGGCAGCTTGTGCGGTGCGGATTTGTGCGCGCGCCGTTTCGACCAAGCGCCCGTACTCTACGCCCGACGGACACGCCGTCTCGCAAGCGCGGCAATCCAAACACTCGTGCATTTGATTCACGAAACCCGGACTCAATAGGTCGAGGTGGCCTTCGTCGACCGCCTTGATCAATCCAATCCGGCCTCGCGGTCCGGACGTTTCTATTAAGGTTTCTACGTATGTCGGACACGTCGGAAGACAAAAGCCGCAACGAATGCAGCGATCGTAGACGTCGGCAGGCGGCCGATCCTCACCGGAAAAGCCCGATAGCGGCGGTTGGATCATTGCTTGCGACGTTCGCCCTGCATGACCGCACGCTCCCCCACGCGAAGTATCGATTTGGAGGCTTTCAATCGTTGTCACATACCGTTACTAACGACTATAATCTCGCGTCGGAAGACCGCCTGCGGCGTTTCGTTACCGAAGCACTCGCCCGGTCCGGCGTTGCGCCGGAACAAGCGGCCGTGGTCGCCGACGTGCTCGTCACCGCCGATCTGCGCGGTATCGAATCGCACGGCGTGGCACGGCTCGAGTCGTATTACGTGAGCCGCATTCGCAACGGCCATTTGAATCCGAAACCCAACTACGAAATCGTGCGCGAGACCGAAACGACGGTGCTCTACGACGCCGATAACGGCTTAGGGCATCCGGTCGGCAAGATGGCGATGGAAAGAGTGCTGGAGAAGGCCGCTAAACACGGCTCGGCGTTTGGCGGGGTACGTAATTCGAATCATTTCGGAATCGCCGGCTACTACGCGATGATGGGCCTCGAGCGCGATATGATCGGCATGGCGTCGACCAACTCGGTCAAATACGGCGCGCCGACGTTCGGCCGCGACGTGTTGCTCGGCACCAATCCGCTGGCGTTCGCGATTCCGGCCGGCAAAGAGCCGGCGTTCGTCCTCGATTTTGCGACGACGACCGTGCCGAAGGGCAAGCTGGAAGTGTACAAGCGCAAGAACCAGCCGTTGCTCGAGGGTTGGGCGATCGACAACGAAGGTAATATGACGAACGATCCGGATGAAGCGCTGCGCGGCGCGTTGCTGCCCTTAGGCGGCTTCGGCACCGAAGGCGGCGGCCACAAAGGCTACGGCCTCGGATTGCTGGTCGATATTCTGTGCGGCGTGTTATCCGGCGGCGCGTTCGGCCCGACGCTACCGGTGGTGACCGACGTCAGAGAAGGTGCGATATCGCATTGGTTCGGCGCGTTTCGCGTGGACGGTTTCCGCGACGTCGTCGCGTTTAAGGCCGATATGGACCGCGAGCTGCGCTACTTCAAGGAGAGTTCGCGCACGCCCGGCGCGGATCGCATTTACGTTGCCGGCGAACCGGAACACGAACAGACGGCCCACCATCGAGCGAATGGCGTTCCGGTGCATGAAGCGGTGTGGCGCGGGTTGCAGAAGTTGGGCGGTGAGTTGGACCTGCCGTTCGACATCGCGCATGGTAACGCGTGAGCTTTCGCGACGGTGAAAACGAGGTCGAATCGATCCACGTTAACGTCGCCTGCACCGCCGGCGCGCACACGATTGGAAGCTCGGCGTTCTTTCACTATATTCTCCGGTTAGTCGAACTCGAGTTACCGCTCGCGAGCCAGGATCAGGAAGCGGTCGAGATCTTAGCAGCGATCCCGCACGCCTTCGAAACCGGACGCGACGGTTCGCGTTCCTACGGCAGCGGATGGCGCGTTATTCCGGCCCACGGCGAACTCGACTGGGCGGTCCTCGAGGCCACGCCCGAACGCTTACATAGTGCGTTGGAACGTGCGCGCGGCATCTTGTGGCAGAACGCGGCGCAATTTCACGTGAGCGCGCGCGAGATAACCACCATCGAAGACGAACTCGAGGCGGTCTACGGGTTATTGATGCGGGCCAAGGCAGCCGGCGTGCCCGTCAATGTTTCGTACGTCGCGTAGGGCTACATCACGCCAAATATAACGACGTTGCCGTTGCGCGGCGCCGGAGGCGAACCGATCTCGTTCGCGCGGACCGTGCACTCGCACGGCGTCGCGCGCCTGCTCCCCGCCCGAATCGTCGAAGGTCCACCTTTGGAGTACCGCCGGACGCTTCGAATCGGTGGGGCGCTCGTCACCATCACGCTGACCGAACGCGACGGTAATCTGCAAATCGATTCCAACCGTCGAGTCGGCCGCGTCGCCAAGAACGAAATCGAACGCGTCGTCGCGCGCATGTTCCGCTTCGACGACAACCTAGCGCCGTTTTATGCCGTGATTGCCGGCGACGATCGTCTGCGTTGGGCCGCCGCCGGCGCCGGACGTATGCTGGCTAGCCCGACGGTATTCGAAGACACGATCAAGACGATCTGCACCACCAACTGCGCGTGGTCGGCAACGATTCGAATGACGAACGCGCTGGCCGAACTTGGCGACGGCGCGTTTCCGGAGCCGGCGTTGATCGCGCGAACTCCGGACGTATGGTTCAAAGACGTCGCGCGAATGGGCTATCGCGGTGCCTACGTGCGTGCGATCGCTCGCGACGTTGCCGATGGGTCGCTCGATTTGGAATCGTTTCTCTCGTCGGCCGGGCGAAGCGACGACGACGTCGAGACTGCACTGTTGGAATTGCCGGGCATCGGCCCATACGGCGCCGCCCACGTGATGCAGCTGCTCGGGCGCCATCGAAATTTGGTCCTCGATTCGTGGACGCGTCCCACGTTTCTGAAGATCGAAAAGAAGAAACAAGCGAAAGATTCAACCATCAGGCGGGTATATGCAAAATACGGCGATTACTCCGGACTCGCATTTTGGTTGATGCTCACGCACGCTTGGACCGACTGAAGTCGCTACAAACATGCAAGGATATTCATACAAATCCGGGTATAAGTCGACGAACCGGACCCCAAAGAAAGATTTAGTAATTTGAACGTCACCTTTAGGCGCTGGACAAACGGGGTCGGCATTGGTCTGATCCACATCGCCGCACTCGCCGCATTCTTACCGGGTATGACGCACTGGAGCTCGGTAGCCGTGGCCTTCGTCTTACTCTGGGTGACCGGCGGATTGGGCATCAACCTGTGCTACCACCGGGTGCTCACGCACCGGTCAGTGCGGCTTCTTAAGCCGGTCGAATACATACTAGCGACGATCGGGACGTTATCGCTGCAAGGCGACCCGGTCCGTTGGGTCGCCATCCACCGCAAACATCACGCGTATGCCGACCGCGAGGGTGATCCGCACGGCCGGGATCGCGGTTTCTTGTGGTCGCATATGGATTGGCTCTATAAGCCCAACGACGCGCTCGAGAACGAAGAAGAACTTGTCCGGTATGTTCCCGACATGGCCAACGACCGTTTCTACCGGGCGCTTCCCTACCTGCAATGGATCGCGCATTTCGCTCTCGCCGGATTATTGTTCGCGTTCGGCGGCTGGAGCTGGATCGTTTGGGGCATCTTCGTGCGACTCGTCGTGAGCTACCACGTCACGTGGTTCGTGAACAGCGCCGCGCATTCGCTCGGGTATCGTACCTACGTGACGCGCGACCTATCGACGAACTGCTGGTGGGTTGCGTTACTCGCCTGGGGCGAAGGCTGGCACAACAACCACCACGCCTTTCCGTATTCGGCTCGCCACGGACTGAAGTGGTTCGAGATCGATCCAACCTGGTGGAGCGTCCAGACGTTGAAGTTTCTACGGCTCGCCGATTCGATCAAGCTTCCGCCGAGCGCTGCGCTCCAACGTAAGCCGGTTCCCGTGCCGATTCCGGTTCCGGTGACCGCGACGCGACAGACGTCTAGGGGTTACTGACGACCGTTCCCAGCGGAACGTAGACGCCGCGCACGGTTTTTATCGGTTTGCCACCGGCCGGATACTTCCAGATCTCGGCTGAGGCCGCGCCGGAATCCGGGCCGATAATATTCCCGCCCTGGATCCAGAACTGAAAGATTGCGACGGCGTTCTTTAACGCCGTCGAACTTTGAAACGTACCCGTACCCGATGCCATCGCGAACCGATCGACGACGTTATCGGCTTGATCGCCGACCGCCAGAAACGTCCCGTCCCATTGCACCGCTCCGGGATTGCCGATTCCCTTATCCAACGCGATGGGCACGAGCGCTTTCTTTCCAGCCGGAAGTTCGTCTAGAGAAAACGCGCTCGCGCTCGTCAAACCGTCCGCGTACAAGTTACCGCTTGGGTCGTATCCGCACAGCAAAAACTGCGGCGTGTTCGCATCGGTCAAAGCCTTGCCGGGTTTCCCTTGTGCATGCTTGTAGATCACGATGTTTCCGGGGCCGCTCGACGATGACGAAAAGTTCGTCACCGCCAGATCCCCGGTTTTCGGGTCGACCGCACAGCCGATCGGAAAGAACCCAGGATCCTTCAGTGTCGCGATGGGCGCCGTTCCGCCATGCGCGTACTCGAGAACGTTACTTCCGCCGGTGTTGGTCACGAAGACGTTACCCTTTGCGTCGACGCACTCGCCGCCCGGATCTGTGAGACCGGTGATCGTACCGGCCGGCGTTCCCTTCGGGTAGTTAAACACATAGACGTCGCCGCTTTCGGTATCCGAAACGTACAGCAACGCACCGTTCTTGACTCCGTTGCGCATCCACGAGGGACCGCGGTCGGGCCTGGCTTGCGCGGCTCGCTGTTGCGGCGGCAAGCTAGCCGATCCGGCAACTGCCGGGGTACTGACAGGGCCTCCGCACGCGGCGAGACCGCAGGCGAGGATGAGGGCGATACGAGCGCTTGTCGGCATAATGCGAAAACAGTTCAGCGGCGGGCGAGCAAGGGCCCTCGCGGGACTCGCTTGCTATGCTTGCCGAATAGGTAACTAGCAATGAGCAGTAAGCTGAGCCCGTTATGGTAGAAAAAATACCTGGCTCCGACGAGCCCGTTTCTGTTGCCCAATTCTGGTCGAAGTAGCAGCCCGGTGGAGTCTCTCTTACCCGTGCGGACGTCAAAGTGGCGTCACTGATTGCAACGCGGGAGCCGTCCGGCAACGTAGTGATGTTATGGCGTTCGTTCTCGGGCATCGAGGACCGCTATCGCAGCGGCGGCGCGTCGGTCGGAAACGTAATCTATAACCTGGAAAGCTAACATTTTCGTTAGTATGCTACACGCGTCCGCCGCATCGACACCTCCCGCCTATCGAACGCCGGCGCGCTCGCACGTAAGCGTTACGTTCGTTTCATGTGGCCCTCGCAGTGCGAGTACGGTCTCGTTCATTGCGACTCCGTCCGGAACGGTCGTGGCGAGTGGCACATTACAGCGACAGCCATCTCGACTACAAACCTATTCCGCCACGCTGAATCCCGGCTATTACACGGTCGTGGCCGGCGTGTTGCCATGCACGACATCGCACGAACTCGTTGTGTTGCCGGGCAAGAATCGATCGGTCGTGCTTCGCGGCCAAGACCAGTTGTCAATGCGAGCCGGACCTGGAGGCTTGGCCGGAACGTTCCCGGAGAACGGTGTCCGCATCATCGCCAACTGCGCGGAAATGAACGAGGGCATCGTTAGGTACACGGCAATCATCCAAGACGGCGCCTATTACTTCGACTCTATCCGGAGTCCGGCAACATGCGATCTCAGCGTGCTCTCCGGAGAGAGCGATGAGAAACCGCTGTACTTGTTGCACAAAATCGTCGTCACACCACATGCGATCGTACGCCGCGATATCGATTGGACGGATCTTTCTAGTGGTGCCCGGCCCCGGTAATAGCGGCAGCGATTTCCGATATGGCCGCTGCGTCCGCGCCTACGAATGCCTTGAACGATCTGCTGCGCGAATCGATGACGTAAACGGCCGGAATATCGAGACCCGTGGCGGCCCGCTGATCGTCGGTAACATCCGGCCCGTCGAACGCCGGGGTCGTTAATAGCACGATCGGAAACGTTAGGCCGTATTCGGCGACGAGCGCTCGAGCTTTGGCCGTACTCTCGAGTTCGTCGATTCCCACGAAACGGGCGCGGCTGCGTTGGGCGAGGCGCTCGGTCGCCGGCAGATTCTTGCGGCACGGGTCGCACCAGGCGGCGAATACCACGAGCACCGTCACCCGGCCGTTCGGATCGCGTAGCGGCAGCGTTCCGCCCGCGATATTCGGCAACGTTATCGGCGGAACGGTCACTCCGGGTTGACGCAGCGCGGCGATGTCCGACGGAGCGGCCCCCGGCGCAAAACCCACCGCCGCAATGAGCGCGATCAATATCGATGCAATCATGTCAATAGTATGCGACTTTCCGGATGAAGAAGTCCCAAATCAAGAGCTCAAAATTCTCAAAAAACCGCTCTGATGACAATTTGAAGACGCGCTAAAAAAGGCCGTTTATAATCGGCCTATCGTGTACCTTGAGACCGACCGTTTGACACTTCGACCGTTCACGTCGCGGGATGTGCCCGAGGCCATCGCGATCTACGCAAATCCGGAAAACATGCGGTTCATACCTGGGGGCGTATGGACCGAGCAGCTGACGCGCGACCTCATCGAGCGCTTCTCAACGCACGCGCGAGAACGCGGCTACGGTGTTTTTGCCGTCCGAGAGCAGCGTTCGTTGCAACTGATCGGTCACTGCGGGCTCAGTACCATCGCCGAAACGGCGGAAATCGAAGCCGCCTACCTTATCGACCAGCCGTTTTGGGGACGAGGCTTTGCGACCGAAGCGGCAGCCGCGGTCGTGGCTGACGGATTCACTCGCGTCGGCCTGGGACGGATTATCGGTCTGACGATGCCGGAGAACATCGCTTCGCGCCGCGTGCTGGGAAAGCTCCGCATGGCGGAAATTGGAGAGGCAGAGTATTTTCGCACGAGAATGATCGTGCATGAGTTGTTCGCTACTGCCTAAAGCAACAAAACGGACGCTCGCTTTGTTCGCGGTTTGCTTTGCCGTTCTTGTCCCTGCCTCTGCGCGCAGCGCGATCCCCGGCGACACGACTTCCAACCCGACGCCAACGCCGGCTTCGATTCTCCAGCGCGCTCTCGCGCGACTCGCGACATATCCCACGCCGCCGTACGCAATCTATACTACGTTTTGGGATATTCGAACGAACCAGCCCGATCTTCCGAGCAGCCAACTCGAATGGCGCTATGCGGTCAGGCAAGAGGACGACGCCAAGAACGCGACGTGCAGGCTCGATCAAACGTGGCTCCCGCAGGCCCAGGTCGGGAAAATACGTTGCCATTGCTGGCAACAACGATTCTCAACGCGCCAACGGTCACAACCTCAGTCGATAACTACCGCATCGAGTTGGCGCGGGATAGCGGCACCGGCGCATCGCAGTCGTATCATCTTCGTTTTACGCCGATCGCCGATGGCTCCGCTAACAACGTGCGCGATCTTTGGGTCGACCGCCTCACTTTCGACATTCGAGGCATTCGGTATGTCGCGAAGAGTAACGGGACGACGGTGACGGCGCAGTTCGGGTCCGCTTCGAATTACTGGACCGCGACGCACCTGTCTTGGGTCTCTCCCGGTGGTGACGGAAACCGTTCGTACGATGTGACGATCGTAAGGACCGCATTCCCGCAAACGCTACCGGATTGGCTGTTCGAACAAACGGCGTACGACCAAAAGCAACGTGCCGGAACAAACGACGTTCTAAACGTGACCCTGGCCCAAGTAGGAGAAGATGTTGCCGACGCTCCTCGCACGCCGCATGCAAATGCCGCATTCACGAGATACACCGACCGAACGACCGTCGTACGCTTCCCAGTCTGCAACCTGGCGAACTAGACTGGAGTGAAAATGCAAACCGCTGGACAGGCAGCTGCTCTACCATTGCAAATAACGGTTCAGTGTAGTATCCACAACCATAGAACGGTGACCGCAAGGCACGCCGGAACGACGGCTAGCCCGAGCTTGGCGTACTGAAGCAAACTGACACGTACACCGTGCCGCCGCAGCACGTCTAAGCAAAGCAGGGTCGCGATCGAGCCGCCAAACGTGAGGTTCGGTCCGAGATCGACGCCGGCGATCAGTGGATATGCGACGTGACCCGTTGGGTCGTGCACCACGGCATACGCGCCGGCAATTGCCACCGGCAAATTGTTGAACAAATTGGACAGTAGCGCCGCCGCACCGGCGGAAGACGCCGCCACCGCGAGATCGAACGGGTGCTGGTCGAGCACGTGAATCGCTCCGTTTGCCGCGTTGCTACGAACGACGGCATCGAGCAGCACGAACAACCCGCACAGCATCGCCAGCGTCGTCCATCCCATCCGGCGCACGACACGAACCGGCGACACGCCGGCGAGCGCAAGAAGAAGGAGCGCGGCGATCGCGGCAACCGGTCCGAGCGGAAAATGCGTGATTAAGGCGACGACATAGGCTACCGTTACGAGCATCAATCCTATACCGACGCGCAGCGCCTTCGGATGTTCGACCGGCGCAACCGGCACCGCGTACGCACCGTTGAGCTGGCGGCGGAATACCCACAAGAATATGCCGAGATTGATCGCGATTGCCGCCAACTCGGGAACTCCTAAGTGCAGCAGATACGGCCATATGCTCGGATGCGGCAAGATGACGACGTTGGCCGGATTCGAAAACGGTAACCCGAACGACGCGGTGTCGGCCACAAACAGCCCGGCAAGCACGTACGGCATCGGGTCGATACCAAGTTCGCTGACCGCGTCGTAGATGATCGGCGTGAGAATGACGGCCGTCGCATCGTTGGATAGCAACGCCGTCATGGCGGCCCCGCCCAAGAACGTCCACACAAAGAGGCGCCTGCGCTCACCGCGGCCATATCCTAAAAGTTTCCCGGCAACCGACCTGAATACGCCCGCTTCGGACGCGACGGCGCCGAGGCCCATCAAGCCGCCGATAAAAAGCAACACGTTCCATTGTCGCTCGATCGCGTGGCCCGCTATCGATGCCGGCTCGAAGCCGAACAACACGACGATGAGTGCGCCGGCGAGCGGCCAAATCCACGACCGTATTCCGAACGGCCGAAGCGTTATGAGCGCGACCGAAATGGCCGCGACGGCTAATGCCATCTACACCGCGAGCGCGCCGAAGCCGTCGTACGAACCATTCGACGCCTTGGCGATCCGCTGCAACTCTCGCACGACCGTACGAACGCTCGGATAATTGAGTGGCGAACGAATGCGCGCGCGAATTTCGGTCGGACTGAAGAGGCCGGATTTCGGTACTACGAATGCCTCGACGTCCGGCCGCAGTAACTCGGCAAGCGCGGCGGTAGCGTCCTGCGCTTTCCGAAAGCTCAACGTGTGATCGAAGACGAGTTCGTCGACGCCGCTCGTCACTTGCTCGCGCAGAATGGCGATAACGAAACGCGATTTATTCATCTGCTCGAGCGTCGGTGAATCTGGTAACTCGATGTCAAAGCCGACATTCAGGCTCAGTGCCACTTCGAAGGTCGTGGCGTCTTGCGGAACGACCGACGGTGCGTCGCGAAACTCCGGCGTGTCGTCCGAATCGATCATCGCACGAATGAACAACGTTTCCGGATCGTACTCCGCGAGTACGCGCCTGCCACCCTTCGCAACCGCCTTGAATCGCGGCAGCGTCGCGACATCGATGTCCTTCGCGAGCGCCAAGCCCGGCGGCGCCGGCATCTTGAGGTACGTGCCATCCCGCAGGCCGACCGTGTCGGCGACCCAGCTCGACCAGCCCTCAGGACGCCACGCCATCACGCCGGCATTGTCTACGCGGCCCAGCGCCGGCCCGAACGTCGTTACGAGCATGCGCTCGGGCGTCAAACGCCCAATCGTCGCGACTACGAAGCCCGGCTCCGGTAATACGATCCCGATCGTGTCGCCGGCGGCAAACCGTCTACCGTACGCCGGGTCGAGTTCGAAGGCGCCTTCAGGGTTGGGATCCATCGGGTTGAAATATCAGGAGAGGCTACTCGCCCCCTTGCCGCAGCAGGGTCGTTCTTCGTCCACTCGAATGCAGTAAAACTGTTATTATGTTTCCTTGGCAGTGAGCGGGAGAGGAGGCGCCAGTGGCAGCTCGGACCCGGCGAGGCACCCCGGTGGTCGATCCGATCATTCTGGATCTGATGGCCTACCTGCGGCTCGAACGGAATCGTAGCCGGCTCACCGTCGAGGCGTACGCGCGCGACCTGCACGAGTTCGGCGCGTATCTGACGCAGTTGGCCGCGGACGAATCCCCAATGGGACGCGAGTACCCGCAACTGCGCGCCGCGACAACATCGGAGGTGCGCCGATACGTGATGCATATTTCGGGCGACAAAGGCTACGACATGCGCACCGTGCGGCGCAAACTCTCGTCCGTAAAAGCGTTGTACAAGTTTCTCAAACTGACGGCAGTGCGCGACGACGACCCGGCGTCGATCGTGGCCGGCCCGAAGCTCGAACGGAAACTGCCCGAGCACCTCGACCAAGACGAGGTTCGCGGACTCTTAAATACCCAGGCCATCGCGGGCCGCACCGAAGACCGCAAGCGCCGCGACATCGCCATCCTCGAGCTGTTATACGCCGCAGGCATCCGCCGTGCCGAAGTCACCACCATCGACCTCGGCGACGTCGACCTCAAGAACCGCGAGGTCCGTATTCACGGCAAGGGCAGCAAGGAACGTATGGTGCTGATCAACCGTTCGGCGGCCGACGCGATTGCCGCATACCTGGCCGTTCGCCCGCGTAGCCGAGACGAGGCGCTATTCCTTGGACGCGGTGGCAAACGGTTATCTCCAATGCACGTGTGGCGCATTTTCCGCGAAGTGTATAAAGTGAGCGGCGTGCAACGCCATGCGAGCCCGCATACGCTGCGGCATTCGTTCGCCACGCATCTCGCCGAGAACGATGTCGACCTCGAGACGATTCGCGAGTTTCTCGGCCACGAAAGCCTCGCGACGACCGGTATCTATCTACGGATGTCGATGCAACACAAGAAACGCGCGTACGACCGTGCCCACCCGCGCGACAAGATGGACGAATGATTCCGCCGATCGACCCGTACGCGATCTACGCCCGCGCGCAAGCCTATTGGCTCTCGCAGCGGTACCCGCAAATGTTAGCGTATCGCGTCGTCGTCCGGATCGTGGAGGGCGGCAAAGAACGAGTCGAACGCTACGAAACGCGCTTCGACGCGATCGACGATGAGATTTCGGTGGATCCGATCAGCGATTTCGAAAAAGAAAATCCGGTCCGGCCGCCCGGCGGCTTGAATTTCTCATTGTTCGGATTTTACCGTATCGGAAAGCCGGAACCGCAAGTCGACTTCCTCGGCGTTCCTCGTCTGGCTCCCACGTACTCGTTTGGCATGGCACCGTTCGTGCCGGCCCCCGAACCGACGCCGTTCAACTCTGCAGCGCTCGTGGCGGAAATTCGCAAAGAATATCACGACCCCGACCCGCGCGTGACGCCACCGCCGACGCCGCCCGCCGAGCTGCCGGTGATCGCCGTCGTTGTCGCGGCGCACCGAAATTATGTAATGCACTACGACGGTCAGGAAACCGTCGGTGGCCCGTGTGTGTTATCACGTCGGCTTGCGCGCGGTGCACGATCCGGGGAAATATCGATTGCGCGATTTGTGGGTCGATGAAAATGATTACGCGGTTTGGCGCCTGCGCGTCGGCATCAACTTCTTGGATGGACCCGGAACCAAGATCCCCTGGACGGTCGACTTCACCGATATCCAAGGCGAGCATTATATCGACCGCGAGATCGCCGGCGCTCCGATGGCTGTAGCCGGCGAAATCTACACGCAGACGTCGGTGGAATTCGAAAACGTCGGCGTTGCCGGCGACGAAGCGTCGCCGATGCCGCTGCAGTTACCCTTGCGAAATACGCTGGAAGAACCGACCCCCGTGCCGGCGGCTAGCTCGAGCAGGTAATCTCCCAGGCGTTCAGGTTCAGATGCTTGCGCAACGCCGTCTCCTTGTATGCCGCCTCGGCCGGACATACGTCGTTGATGAACTGCGATTTCGAACCTTTGTATTCGATATCGACGACGAGTGCGTTATCGTCGGTATACGGTGTAAACTGCTGACAGTATTTCTGCTGGTAGCACTGCTCTAATACTGCGAAATCGAAATGCGGACGAAGGTCTTTAATCTGGTCGTTATCGTTTTTCTGATCGATCGACATGTTGAGCGAATGCACTTCGGTCGCTAACCATTCGTCGTAGGCAAGCTGGTCTTGCGACGTAATCTTAAAGCCCGTTTTATTCTCGTAG
>JBDTKL010000160.1:0-2563 GCA_039935355.1 Candidatus Tumulicola sp. | reverse complement strand
CACGCCGTTGAGGTACAGCACGCCCGGAATGGTGCATGCCGGCGGCTCGTTCTTCTTATTGTTACTCTTGTACGCTAAGACGCTCGTGCTGTTGAATTGGCTGACATAAAGGCCGCTTTTAATCGCGTCGGGCGCTTCCAGGGCTGCGATGATGCCGGCGCTCGAATACTGCGGCGAGGTGGCGGGGGCACTCGGCGAAACGCCATTGCCCGCACAGCCGGCAAGAAATCCAATGGCGACTGCACCGAGGAACGTTGCTAACAAACGCATGCCAAATGAGCTCCTTGCAGGGAATCGCGGTCGCTATGTAACCGGATTCAAGCGCGTTCCGTCCTCTCGCCGGCACTCCTCGCAGCAAAGTCTCACGTTAGTTCCATCGAGAGTCGCATCGGGCGGCGCTCTGTTTTGCCGTCGGATTTCGTTGTGGTTGATCAACGAGCGGCGCGGACGCTAGAATGCGCCCGCTCTGCTCTGCAACGATTCATTCGACTATCCGGGGTTTTGCGGACTACGCTCATTCGCGGCGATTTGTTCGACAGAGGCGGCGCCGTGTCTCTGTCAAAACGTGCAGATATGCCAAAGTCGGCTGCTGAGTACAAGGTGCAGCAGCGCAATCAAGCCGCGGCAGTCGGCATGTGCCACACGTGCTGCGCCGTCAAAATAACACCGGGCCGATCGACCTGCTCTAAGTGTTCGGCGGATGCTTCGGCGCGAACGATGCGGCGGCGACGTATCATTCAAGCAAAGACCGAAACACTACGCGGCGTCTCGACGCTGGAGACGCTTGGTGATGCGTATGCTTGCGACGGCGCCTACCGTGCAGCGCTGACGAACTACCAACGCGCCTTGGATCTTTCCGCCGGCGACCCCTTAGCGCACGCGCGGCTGGCGATCAAGGCCGGCAACACCGCGTTTCATCGTGGAATCGCAGCCGGCTCCGACGGCAGGTATGCTGCTCCGCTCGAAAAGGCGATGCTGGGCGCGCGTGGCGCCGCTCACTTGAACATGCAGATTCGGGCGCTCTGGTCGAGCTCTCGAACGGCAGACATCGTACCGCTTTCCGAACGTCTGCTGGATTTCGCAATAGCTTGCAATGACGTGGCTCTAATCCTTGCGACGCGGCTATCGTTGGCAATGGTTCTTCACTTGCTGTCTCGATACGATGAGGCGAAGCGCTACCTGTACGCGATCGACGCAGGCACGTTGCCCCAAGATCCCAAAGTGCTCGCAAAATACCATCGCGTGTGCGCATTAGTGTTCACGTCTTCCGGCAATGGCGAGATGGCGCTCGATAGCTTTGCTAAGGCGCTGCAGTATGCCGAGCAAGATCGAGACCCATACGCCTATATAAGCGTACTGCAGTCGCAGGCTTTGTGCGCCAGTATACTAGGCCACACAGAACGAGCTGCCGGCTTGTATCTTCAAGCGTTGACCGCGGCGCGCGATCGGAATCTCGGGTGGATAGTTGCGTGTATTTCGCTCGAATACGCACGAGAATTAAGTCGCCAGGCAAACCGGCATTTGGCCCATGCATACGTTAGCCAAGCGGCAACAGAAGAGAACCGTCCGCCGGTCTTACTCGAAGCATTGGCCGAAATCGGGATACCGATCGCTATCGAATGCAACGATCCATCTCTTCTCAGCCGATGCGCCAACGAGGATGCATTGACATTCGCGTTTCGGTCGGGTGAACCGCCTCGCCTCGGACCGGTCGCATCCTCGTTCGCCCGCTACTTCCATCGAAACGGGCAGCAGCAAAAGGCGCGAGAACTCCTCGCAAAAGCGCTAAAGTATGTGAAGCACGCGGACGAAGCTTGCGATCTGCCACTTGCGGTCGCCCAGTTCGGCGACAAGCGTCACTTTGGGGCGGCACGCGAGGCGTTGCGACGCCGGATCCTTCTGCCCCATCCGGACGTGGCAACCGCGCATTTACACTATTTCGAAGCGATCGTCTTCGACCGCGAAGGAGACGCCGAAGGATGCGCGCGCGAAGCGACGGCCGCGGCTGGTGTATTCCGGGAGCTCAGATGGACCAGTTACGAACTGGCCGCAATCATACTCGGTGCCTCCGCGCACCGTGCCCGCAGTTCGGCCGATGGATCTACTGGTTCGTCGATTCCCTCCGAACTGACGCTACGTGAACAAAGCGTCGTTCAGTTAGCGACGGTCGGACTGTCGAATCGCGAGATCGGCGAAAGACTCTCGATCTCGACGCGGACCGTCGAGTGTCATATGACCTCGATCTTACACCGATTGGGCCTGCGTTCTCGCCACCAGCTGCTCGAATCGGTACGCCGGTAGGCGCACTAGGGGTTTCCACGATTGTGACGGGTCGCAGAGACTGCTACATTCTAACCCTAAGAACCCATTGGAGGCGACCCTCAAGACCGTTGTTCACGAGTTGGACGATCGATACTTTCCTGGGAGCAAACCAGTGGAGCAGAAAATGGTAGTCCGACTTTATGCCTATTTCTCGCAAACTCCGCGCCGCGCTCGGCACGTCGGCTACGCTAGCAATGCTAGCGGGTTGCTCCGGCGGTAATTCGCCCGCAGCGTTGTCTCC
>JBDTKL010000159.1:0-6130 GCA_039935355.1 Candidatus Tumulicola sp. | reverse complement strand
TGTTCGTACGGACGATCGGTCGCCGTTGCAATGATGTCGCCGGCGCCGCGGTCTTTTACAACCAGTTGGCGCTCGTCGGCGATGATATCGTCGAATCGTACGCATCGCTGACAGACGATGCAGCGTTCTTCATCGAGCACGATCGTCGGACCCAGATCGACGGCCTTCGGCTTGCGCGTCTTCGGGTCGACGACATCGGACGTCGGTCGCGCGTACGCCATCGCGTAGTCCTGAAGATCGCACTCGCCGCCTTTGTCGCAAATCGGACAATCGAGTGGATGATTGACCAGAAGTAGTTCGAGAATGATCGCGCGCCCGGCATCGACGCGCTCACCTTGAGTTCGCACCACCATGCCGTCGGCAGCCGGCGTGTTGCAGGCGATCTGCAGCTTTTGCATACCGTCGATTTCGACCAAACACACGCGGCACAGACCGGCCGGCCCGAGCTTCGGGTGATAGCAGTACACCGGAATTTCTTGCTTGACGGTTTTCGCCGCTTCGACCAGCAACGTGCCCTTCGGGACGGAAACCGGAACGCCGTCGATCGTCAGGTTGACGTTCATGCGGTCACCGGTTGGGGCACACCCGAAACGCGCGACGCAAATTGGTCGGGGAACTGAACGATGACCGATTTGAGGAACGGCTCGATCGAATCGCCCAACGCGCACAAATTCAAACCGGTGATCGTCGACGATACTCGTAGCAGCATGGCGATATCGCCGGGAACGCCCTCGCTATGCACCAAGCGCTTCAATACCCGCTCGAGCCAGTCGCCGCCTTCGCGACAGGGCGTGCACTGGCCGCACGATTCGTGCGCGAAAAATCGCACCAAATTATGCGCGGCTTTCACGAAGTCGGTCGTATCGTCGAACACGACGAATGCGCCCGATCCCAGCATCGACCCGGCCTTGGCCATGTTTTCGTAATCGTATGGCAGATCGAGATGCTCCTCAAAAATGCACGCCGACGAACCGCCGCCGGGTTGAACCGCCATGAACGAGCGACCCGCGCGCAATCCTCCGGCGATATCGATAATTTCTCGTACCGTCGTTCCCAGCGCGACTTCGTAGTTGCCGGGCTTTTGCACGTGACCCGAAACGGACACGATTTTGTACCCTTTGCTGCGCTCGGTGCCGACCGCAGCAAACCACTCGGCCCCGCGTTCGAGGATCGGCACGAGGTAGGCGAGCGTTTCGACGTTGTTGACGACGGTGGGCTTACCGTATAAGCCGGCGATGGCCGGAAAGGGCGGTTTGAGCCGCGGCTCGCCGCGCTTACCCTCGAGCGAGTTGAGCAGACCGGTTTCTTCGCCGCAGATATAGGCGCCGGCGCCACGATGTACCGTGACCTCGAGGTCGAAGCCGGTGCCGAAAATATTCGAACCGAGCATGCCGGCAGCGCGCGCTTCTTCGACTGCTGCCGAAAAAATCTCGTATCCGCGCTTGAACTCGCCGCGAATGTAGATATACGCATGATGGCACGCGATGCCGTACGAACCGAGCAACATACCTTCGAGCACCAAGTGCGGCGCCTCTTCGATCAGCATGTGATCTTTGAACGTGCCGGGTTCGGCTTCGTCGCTGTTGCACACCAAGTACCGGACGTTTTGGTCGGTCGGAAGGAACGACCACTTCTTGCCCGTTGGAAAACCGGCGCCACCGCGCCCGCGTAATCCGGAACGCTCCGCCAGATCCAGCACGTCGGACGGCTTGAGTTCGCGCACCGCGCGCTCCCATTGCTTGTACCCGCCGCGATCGCGATAGACGGAGATATCCCGGAGGTCGGCCTCGCCGATGCCGGCAGTCAATACTTTAGTGACCGGCACGTTCGCCCGCTTCTTCCCGTTCGACGACATCGACCACGCGCTTCGAATCCGTCACCGCGCGCTCGCGAGTTCCGCGGAAAAAATCCGAATCGCCGGCGACGATCCGATCCAGCATAATGATGCCGCTCTTGTCCCCAACGCCGCCCGCGTTGTTCGGGCTCTCGACGCCTTGCGCTCCCGGCGACTTGCGACCCGTGGACACTTGGTCGTCGGCACGCAGGCGCCAGGTGCGAGTGGGCGCTGCGGTCTGCGACGCGGGCGCGACGCCGTAGGTTCCGGCGCGCATCGAATCGAGCATCGCGTCGATCTTGTCCGGCGTCAGATCGTACACGAACTCGAGATTTACTTGCATGCACGACGCACGATCGCAGGCCGCCAAGCATTCAACTTCTTCGTACGAGAACAAGCCGTCCGCGGTCGTTTGCAAATGCCCGACGCCGAGCCGCTCGCGGAAGTATGCCATGATGTCGTCGGCACCGTTGATGGCGCACGCTAGGCCGCGGCACGGTTGCAACATGAACTTGCCGACCGGTTTGCGATACAGCAGCGTGTAGAACGAGACCGTGCCCTCGGTTTCGGCCGGCGTGATCGACAGCATCTGCGACACCGCTTCGATCGCGTCGTGGCTGACGTAGCCTTGCGCTTCTTGAAAGAGATGCATCAGCATCAGCAACGCGGAGCGCTTTTCTTCATACCGTCCGATGATGGCATCGCACTGCGGCTGCAGGCGGGCGCGTAGCGCGGCGAAATCCGCAGTGCCGTTCACCGGTCGACCTCACCGAAGACTGGGTCGAGCGAACCGAGGATCACGACCAGATCGGCAATCAGATTGCCCGGGGCCAAGCTTTTGACCGATTGCAAATTATACATGCTCGGCGGCCGCGTGCGGATGCGATATGGGCGGTTTTCGCCGTTGCTCACGACATAATAGCCAAGCTCGCCGCGTGGCGACTCGACGGCCTGATACACGTCACCCGGCGGCACGCGGAACCCTTCGCTGACGACCTTGAAGTGGTGGATCAAGGCTTCCATCGACAACGCAATCGTCTCTTTGGGCGGCCCGGCAACCTTTGGATCGTCGATCATCACGGGACCGGGTTGGTTCAGGCGCTCGCGTACCTGTTTGAGGATGCGATGCGACTGTTCCATTTCGTCGAGACGCACGAGAAAGCGCGCGTAGGCGTCGCCTTCGTCGCGCACCGGAACGTCGAAATCGTACGTTTCATAGCCGGTGTACGGAAACGCCTTACGCACGTCGTAGGCGATGCCGCTGCCACGCAGGCTCGGGCCGGTGACGTTCCATTGCAGCGCTTCTTCGGGCGATAGTATTCCGATGCCGATGGTGCGATCTTGAAAGATCGGATTGGCCTGCAGCAGGCCGCGCAAATCGCGCATGCGCCCGGGGAATTTAGTGAGAAACGCGTCGAATTCTTCGTTGAATCCGGCCGGCAAATCGCCGTTGAGGCCACCGACGCGCACGTAGTTTGGATGCATGCGCGCGCCGCCCGACGATTCCGACATGTCCAGAATGTTCTCGCGCAAATCGAAGCAATAGAAAAACACGGAAATCGCGCCGAGGTCGATGCCGTGCGTTCCGAGCCAGACGCAATGCGACGCGATGCGCGTCAGTTCCATAACCATCACGCGGATGTCGAGCGCGCGCTGCGGTATGCGATCGCTGATACCCAGCAGCTTTTCAACCGCAAGCGCGTAGCACAACGAGTTCGACTCGGGCGCGAGGTAATCCATGCGCTCGATGACGGTTTGGGCTTGCGACCAGAAGAGATTTTCGGCCGTCTTCTCTATACCGGTGTGCAGATAGCCGATCTCCGGCTCGGCCTTCACCACGCTCTCGCCCTCGATCTCGAGAACGATTTGCAAAACGCCATGGGTCGATGGATGCTGCGGCCCCATCGACAACACCATCGCGTTGCCTTCTTGCGAGATGATTTCGGGCGTTAGTACCTGGGTGGAAAGGCTCACGTTGCGTTCCCCTCGCGGGCGCGCTTCACTTGATCTTGCAACGCCGCAAGCGTTTCACCCGACGGGGGCGTTCCGGCTTGCACGTTGCTTTTCAACGCGAACGCGGGACGCGGAGAGCGTTCGGCAGCCGCACCGCGCACCGGATAGTCCTTGCGCAGTGGATGGCCCTCCCACGTGTACGGCATTTGAATGCGCCGCAAATCGCGATGACCGTCGAACACGATCCCAAACAGATCGAATACTTCGCGCTCGGCCCAGTCGGCCGACTTCCATACGTCCATCACGGATGGAAGGTGCGGCTCGTCGCCGGGCACGCCACACAGGATGCGAACGCGCTGCGGCTTACCGATCGCTTCGGGCGTCGCGCGCTGCGGAGCGAGACGCAACAGATGATAGACCACGTCGAACCGCGGCGTGCGTTCCAAATAATCGACGGCCCCGAGGTCGAGCAGCATCGCATAGCCATCTGCTTTGAGCGCTTCGAGGCGAGCGCGCAGCGCGGCGATTTCTACCCGTTCGATAACGGCGTCATCGATATCCGGGCGGAGCGCCGTCGGGTCGAGCGCGGCTCCTGCGAGGGGCGGCGTTTGCGTGCTCGGCATGCGTCGGCTCCTCGCTTACGACCGGGCCAGGATCCCGCCGCGACCGCCTTCACGGATCTGCTGCTGGATCAAGTTGACCGCGTATAAAAGACCGTCTGGTGTTGGCGGACAGCCCGGCACGTACACGTCGACCGGCACGATGGTATCGATGCCCTGAACGACCGCGTAATTATCGAAGATGCCGCCGGAACTGGCACACGCACCCATCGAGATCACCCACTTCGGGTCGGCCATCTGGTCGTACAAACGCTTGACGACCGGCGCCATTTTCCAGGCGACACGGCCGGACACGATCATCAAGTCGGCCTGGCGCGGCGAACTGCGAAAGACCTCAGAACCCAGCCGCGCGATGTCGTACTCGGCCGAAGTGACGGTCATCATCTCGATGGCACAACATGCAAGCCCCATGGTCAACGGCCACACCGACGAGCTCTGTGCCCAGCGTGCAACCTCATCGACGCGGGCGAGCAAAAATTGCCCCGGACTCACCGCCATACGAAGCCGCCCTTCTTCCATACGTAGGCGTAGCCGATCGCCAACACGACGATGAACACGGCCATCTCGAGCAAGCCGAAGACGCGTAGCTCGTGCATCAGGACGGCCCACGGATAAAACGACGCAGCCTCGACATCGAAGATGACGAACAGCATCGCAACCAAATAAAACCGCACCGGAAAGCGCCCCGCGACGGCCGAGGTCGGCTCGACGCCGCATTCGTACGCTTCGGATTTTTGCGGATTCGGCTTACGACGGCCCAGCAGTCCCGGCAGTATGGTAAACATCAGCGCCGCTGCTAGCGCGACGCAGAGGAAGATCGCGACCGGGGCGTACGGATTCATGGCGGTGGGACGTTTTCACAACCCCCGCACGATGACCTGGCGAGTTGTCGAACCGTGGCGTTTGCGCTAAGCGGTCCGTTGCCGTACAATTCGCACATGCGTTATTTTGTTTTGGGAGCGTTGCTGCTATTCTCGCTCGGTGACGGCTGCTCGCCGTCCCCGGGAGTTGTCGGCGTGCAAGATTACGGCCAGGTAACCGGCCGAGTGCTCGATGCAATGACGAACCGTCCGATTTCGGCCGCGCTGGTTTCGGTCGGCTCGTTGTACACCGCGTCGGCCGACGCGCGCGGCGCGTTCACGTTAACGAAGGTGCCGGCAGGCGATCAGACGGTCACGGCTCGGGCCCCCGGCTACACCCCCGCGACGGCCGACATTACGATCGAGAAAGATACGGGCGCGTCGATCGGTTACATCCGGCTCGTTCCGCTGGTCCATCCGGCCGGGTTGCCGACCCTGGCGCCGCCTCCCACGCCGACGCCGAAGACCTCACCGAGTACGCAACCGACCGAGGCGCCGGCACCGGGCGTCGCACCGACGCCGGGCGGCGAACCCAACCCGCCGGCCGCACCGTCGCCTTCGCCCTCGGGATCGACCAGCAGCTAGTTTAGTCGCAGCGCGGCCAGATCGAGGTCGTACTCGATCGACCGGAAGATCTCGTCCGGAATCTCGCCACTCTCGCGAAGTCGCGTGATAGCCCTACGCTCGCCTTCGAGAGCCAAGCATTGCAGGCGATGGTCGATCTGCGACTCGACTGCGGCCTCGTCGTCGTCGCGTTGCGCCTTACCGCGCAAGACGTCGATGCGATGACGATACTCTTCGATGAGCCGGCCGCCGACTTCCATTTCCGGGCCACCGGTGTGATCGCGCATGTGCGTGCGTAA
>JBDTKL010000158.1:0-2996 GCA_039935355.1 Candidatus Tumulicola sp. | reverse complement strand
TGCGGGCGGCTCGGCAGCGTTGCCGCTTCCGAAATTATCGGCCATTTCGGCGCCCGGCCGTTAGCCGATCTGCGCGCATTGGCGGCGACGGCCATGCCGGATTCGACGATTACTTTTTAAGCACCGCAAACGCATCCAACGCGCGCTTGCGCGACGCTGCGTGATCGACGATCGGTTCGGGATACTCTTGTCCGATGGTGACGCCCGCGGCGCTCGCGATGATGGGCGGCATCGACCACGGTTCGTGGATATAGCGGTCGGGCACGTCCTTCAGAGCCGGTAGCATCGCGCGTACGAATTCGCCGCTCGGATCGAAGCGTTTGCCTTGCAATACCGGATTGAATAGCCGGAAGTACGGCACGGCGTCGGTGCCGGTCGATGCCGACCACTGCCAGCCGCCGTTGTTCGCGGCGAGATCGGCATCGGCCAAATGGTGTTCGAAGTAGCGTTCGCCACGCCGCCAGTCGATCAACAGATCTTTGGTAAGAAATGATGCGACGATCATTCGCAAGCGGTTGTGCATCCATCCGAACGTATTGAGCTGGTGCATCGCCGCGTCGACAATCGGATAGCCGGTTCGACCCTCACACCACGCGTCGAACTCGCAGTCGGCTCGACGCCATGGAATGCGTTCGGCCTGCGCGTTGAATGGGCCGGTAGCGACGCCCGGCCAATGCTTGAGAATCATCTGGTAAAAGTCGCGCCAAATCAACTCGGAGAGCCAAGTTCGCGCGCCGCGCCGCTCCGTTGGTGACTCCGCGGCGCGAGCGGCAGCCGCCACGCAGGTTCGAATTCCGATCGTTCCTGCGCGCAACTGCGGCGAAAGTTGCGACGTTCCGGTCGTCGCCGGGAAGTTTCGTCGATCCTCGTACTCGGTGATGCCGGAACGAACGAATGCGGCCAGCCGCCGGCGCGCGATCGCTTCGAACACTTCCGGCATTTTGGACGACGATTCGAACCCGTAGGTTTCCGGAGCCGGCGTTTCGTTCGTGGCGCCGATCGCACGCCGGCTCAGCAACCGGCCGTGCGCCAAAGCCGATCGAACCGGCGGCCGTGGTTCGGCTACGAAACGCTCCATCCAAAGCCGGCGATACGCCGTAAACACTTGGTACGGACTGCCGTTGGAGCGCACCACTTCGTCGGCACCGTAATACACGTGATCGGTAAACGAGTACGCGTCGATACCGGCATCCCGAAACGACCGTTCGGCCCTACGGTCGCGTTCGATCGCGTGCGGCTCGTAGTCGACGTTGAAGAACACGGCGCTTGCGCCAATCCGGCGAGCCAGCTTCGCGATCGCCTCGCCCGCGTCTTCATCTTCGAGGATTGCGAGATCGCCGCCGCGTTCGCGCAGGTCCTCGCGAAGGGCGGCAACGGCGGAGAA
Source organism: Candidatus Tumulicola sp. (assembly GCA_039935355.1). GTDB lineage: Bacteria > Vulcanimicrobiota > Vulcanimicrobiia > Vulcanimicrobiales > Vulcanimicrobiaceae > Tumulicola. The sequence continues at coordinate 1,612 of JBDTKL010000158.1, read as the reverse complement.
AAAGCACTGCACGAGCGCAGCGCCCATCCTGCGGCCGCGTAGCAATCCCGGGTCGATCACGAACACCGGACATACCACGTCACATTCTCGTTGGGCCTCGAACAACGCGCGGTTATCCGAGATGCGCAGGTCCCGTCGGAGCCATACAATGCCGCGCTCGTAACGACTCATCGGGTGCTTTGGAATAGCGAGCTCGCTTGGTGGGTACGATCGTGCAAATTCGCATCACTCGCAAGGAGAGACGATGCCACGAGCAGCCGCGGCCAGCAAGAAAACCGGCACGCGCAAGAAGACGCGGAAGTATTCGCCTCGTTCCGGTAGCAAGGTCGAGCGTGCGATGGACGAGATGAAGCACGGGAAACTGACGTCGGGACGTTCCGGCAAGAAGGTGACGAGCCGGAAGCAAGCCATCGCGATCGGCTTGAGCGAGGCACGGCGCGGGGCAATAAACGTCCCGCGCCGATTGCGTTCTCCGCGCGGGTTAGAGCCTCGCGCCGCGTCCCGTCAACAAGTTGACGACGACTAAGATTACGGCTATGACCAGCAACAGATGGATGAGTCCACCGCCGATATGCACCAAAAATCCGACCAGCCAGAGCACGACGAGTATGACGATGATCGTCCACAAAATTCCGCCCATGAAACATAACCTCCATCGAAACGCTGATAGTCAGCAGTTGGTCATACGATACCCTCGCCACAACGCGCCGAAACGCCAAACGCTCGCTGGGTCGTTAGGAATTGGGTAGAACGTCAACATGCCGAAAGCAGTTTTTGAACACGAGCCCGATGCCGAATCGACGGCGATCGTTTTCCGCGAGCTCGGATTCGATGGCCAAGTCATCGAACACAGCGACGAAAGCTACGACGATCGCATGCGCGCCTTTTTCTCCGGGCGCGAGCAGCCGTTCGAAGTGCGCGCCATACTCGCCAGCGACGCCAACCCGGATACGTTCGCACGCCAGGTGGCCGCACATCACGGCCATGTCGTCGCCGAAGGCTAGTCGCTCACACGCCGAGCGCGATGCGCGCGGCCCGTACGCCCGATGAAATTGCGCCGCTGACGGTGCCGGCCGCTTCGATCGAGGCCGCCGCTTCGCCCGCAAAACACAAACTCGGCGAGAGCGGCGATGCCAACAGCTCGCGAGCGTTTCCCGCACCGACCTTGAGATAGCTGTACGCGCCACGCGCGTACGGATCGGCGGCCCAGTCGTGATAGTGAGTGCCGAGTGGCGACGTGGCGGCTTCGCCGAACGTTTCGCGGGCGTCGTTAACGGCTAGCGCCAGGATCTCGTCGCGTGAAAGCCCGGAGAAGCGCTCGGCTGCGGGCCCTCCCGCCCACGCTGATAAGAGCGGATCTCGCGTCGGTCCGAGCGTCCACATCGATCCAAAGGTCATCGCGTCGCTAGAAAAAAACGACACGCCCGATGTGCTTTCGAGCGCCTCCCAAAACGGCCGTGCGTAGCGGAGAACCACTTTCACCACGTGCCCGACGGCGATGGCTTGCAGCGCCTCTGCAAACCAGATCGGCAGCGCGGGCTCGAAGACCAACGCACCTTGGACCGGTTCGCGTTGTGCGAGCACGCCGGCCGGAACCGTGACGATTACGGTC
>JBDTKL010000157.1:0-5465 GCA_039935355.1 Candidatus Tumulicola sp. | reverse complement strand
CACGCGCGCTTCCAGGCCATCGCCGACGCGAAGGCCGGACATCTTTACGACCCGTTCGCGGCCCATCCAATCGATGTTTCACTGACCGGCACCCGCTTCGATCCGCGCACCAGGCGCCTGACGATCGCGCCGGGCGTCGCAGCCGACGAGCGGCCGATGATCGCCGACGAAGTGTTACGGCTTGGAAGGCCAAGCCCGTCGTACGCCGAGTACCGCCGCCGCTGGCTCGAGCCGATCGTGCGACGATACGCCGCTGCAGGCGTGCCGATAATTTTTGTTCGAATTCCGACGCGCCCGATTCACCGGGATGAGGGCGAACGCGCGGACGGCACCGTCGCCGACATGGCGCATCGCTATGGTGCCACGCTGCTCGATGCAGCCCCGTACGGTCGTCTCGAGCGACCGGATCTGTTCGGGGATCACGATCACCTCGATCGTACCGGCAGCCGCATCTTCAGCCGGATGTTGGGTCGTGACGTCGAGCGGGCGCTGTCGGCTCCGCAGTCTGGCGTGCTAGCCGGCGGCATGCGGCTAGCAGTCCCGCAAACGGCGGAGCGCCCGCGCACCGGGCTGCTCGTCGGAATCGGGATTCCGATGCCGATGCAATCCTACGAGTTCTGGATATTCATCCTGGTGGTGGCCGCAGGCTTCTACTCCTTGTCGCTGCGCGTTCGCTGGTGGTTTCTGCTGGGTGCGAGTTACTACTTTTACGCGCGATGGAACGGCGCGTACGTCGGCTTCTTGTGGGCGCTGACGCTCTCCGATTGGGCGATCGGGCTCGGGCTCGAACGACTACGCGGAAACGTACGGCGCGTCGCGTTGGCCGCCGGTATCGCGGCGAACGTAGCGTTTCTCGGCACGTTCAAGTATGCCAACTTCGCCGGTTCGACGATTGCCGCGCTGGCCGGGATGCATGGCAATCCGTGGTTCGTCAAGCTGTTCGTGCCGATCGGGATCAGCTTTCACACCTTTCAAAGCATTTCGTATTTGGTCGACGTGTATCGCGGAAAAATACCGGCGATGCGTAGTCTGTCGCGCTACGCGATGTATTTAGCGTTTTTTCCACAGCTGCTGGCCGGTCCGATCGTGCGCGCCGGACTGTTTTTCTCCGAGCTCTTGCACTGGCACGCGCCGAACGCGTCCGACGTGTCGTACGGCTGCATGCGCGCCGCCTTCGGGTTAGCAAAAAAGATCGGGATCGCCGATCAATTCTCGCCGATCTCGGACGCATATTTTTCGGCACCGGCGGCGCATCCCGGCGCATTAGCGGCGGCCGGTGCGATCTTCGCGTTCTCGATGCAAATTTATTTCGACTTCTCCGGATACAGCGATATCGCCATCGGCTGCGCCCGTCTGTTCGGATTCGTCTTCCCCGAAAACTTTGCCCAACCGTATCTCGCTTCCAGCGTTACCGATTTCTGGCATCGCTGGCACATCACGCTGTCGACGTGGCTGCGCGATTATTTGTACATTCCACTTGGCGGCAACCGCCGCGGCGAGTTCGCTACCCTGCGCAATCTATTGCTGACGATGCTGCTCGGCGGACTGTGGCACGGTGCGCAATGGACGTTCGTCGCGTGGGGCGCCGTGCACGGGGTGCTGTTATGCGTCGAGCGCGTCGCCGGTATCGGGCGCACCGGCGACGCTCCGCGCGGCATCGCGTACATATCGCGCGCCGCCGTGACGTTCGCGGTCGTGAGCCTAGCATGGGTGTTGTTTCGGGCACCCGATTTCACAACGGCTGGAACGGTGTACCGGCAGTTGTTTACGGGCGGCTTGGCGGGATGGCCGCTACACGGCTGGATCGCGTTGCTCGCCGTCGGCATCGTCTGTTTCGCGATGCTGCGCGCCGCTTGGCAACGCATACAGACCTTCCAATGGAACGCGGTTCCGCCGGCAGTACGTGCGGGAGCGCTGGCCACGGCATTGCTCTGCATCGAGCTTCTGTCGTGGCCCGGCACGCCCGCAACGTTTATTTACTTCAAGTTTTAACCGACGTTCCGCATTTATTCGAAATCGGGAGGTCGCGTGTCGACCGCTCGCGTTAAGAAAAATTGCTCGTCTTGCGGAGCCTTGATCGGCACGAACGCCCGCGGCTTCTGTTTGAAGTCGAAGCAATCCAAAGCCGGGGAATTTGCTCGCTTATCGGACGCCGACAACTGCGGCAACCCGAACAGATCTTCGGTGAAGCGCAAAATGCTGCCGTGCTCGTATTGCACGTTCGATATGTAGTTTTTCTTGGCGTACGGCGAGATGACGAGCAACGGCGTACGGAACCCTAAGCCGTCGTACCCTGCGTACGGCGGAGGAACCTGATCGTACAACCCGCCCCAGTCGTCCCAGAAAACGAAAATGGCGGTCGAATTCCAGAACTTACTGTTGCCGACGGCGTTGACCAACGACGTTACCCACGAAGGCCCGAGGCCGCCGCCGCAAGCGGTGTGATCCGACTCTTCGCACGTAGGCGTGATCCACGTCACGCTCGAGAGCGTGCCCTTTTTAACGTCGCTAAGAAACTTCTTTTGCGGGTTGATAACGTTCGCCCAATCGGGACCGTAACGGATATGTTTGATCGCCTGATAGCCCGACCAAAAACCACCCATCGGTTGGGAAACCGGACTCGTGTAGAACCGCCACGTGAGTGTTGCGGTGTCGAGTTCGTCGCCGAGCGTCGGGTAATCGAAACAGGCCTGTTGTTGGGGTCCGAACGTCCGGTCTTTCAAGATGGTACCGACCTGGGCGCGCGTTCCACCGTCACAGCCCCATTCGGGCCCCAGCGGTACGTCGACGCTCGACTGCGCTTGACCGGCGATGATGTATTGGTGCGAAACGAAGCTCTCGTCGACTTGTGAGGGGTGGAAATTGTCGCCGAGGACCCACTCCTTTGCCATATCCCAATACGGTTTCGATTCGTCGTGCGGAACGTAGACGTATTGAGGGTTGGGCGGTCCGCCGTACGAATATTCTTTATCGAACGCATCCATACGGCAGTGCGTGCCCGGCATTTTTCCCGTACCGTCGCACGCGGCAAACATCGCTTGAGCCGAATGATCGATGACGTATTTCGTTTTCAAGCTGACCGGCTGCAGCTGGATCGTTTTACCTTTCGAGTTTTCTCCGCTCGACACGGTATTCGCACCGGGGTACCCTTGGAACATATTGTCGACCGTACGATTCTCTTGCACGATGATGACGACGTGCGAGATCGCGCCGGCGCCGCTTGGCAGAATCGTGTGCAGCGGCACGCCGTTGGGTGCGCTTTGCGGCAACCCGCCGACGGCGTTTGAATTTGACGAACATGCGGCCGAAGCGACGGCAGCTACCGCCGCCATCGCCAGCCGTAACGAACGAATAGAAAAAAACATAGCGAAACCTCCTAAGCGGGAGCCACGCGCCGTTCGACGGTATGCGCTGGCTTCACTCCGAAGCAAGCATCCCGGTTAGGCCGGTTACGGTGTCGACTGAGCGAACGTTTGATAAGAAAGTGAACGGGAGGGGCGACGTCCGGTTACGGTTCGTCCGGTCCGGTACCGCCTTCGTTTGGAGGTATGCTTCCCGGATCCGGAGTTTCGGGCGCCGGTCCAACGCCCGGTTCGGCGGGCGACGACGGATCTGTCGTTTTGTGCGACTCGTCGTGCCCGCGTTCGTTACTCATTCGGTCGGTCATAGCAATCCTTACGATACAATGGTGGGCGATGACGGGCTCGAACCGCCGACATCCTCCGTGTAAGGGAGGCGCTCTCCCAGCTGAGCTAATCGCCCATGCCAGCCGTTAGATCGTCTTGGCTTGCGCTATCTTCTTCTGCAAGAATAGGATTGCGGCCCGCAACTGTGCGTCGTGATCGACGTCACCGATGAGAGAATCGCTGTTCTCGTCGACACGCAAGTCGGGCTCGATGCCCTTGAGGTTGATGTCGCGCCGGTTGGGCGTCAAATAATGCGCGGTCGTGATTTTGATCCCGGCGCCATCGGGTAAAGCCGTTAGCGTCTGCATCACGCCTTTGCCGAAGGTCTTGGTGCCGACCAGTATTCCGATCCCGTCGTCCTGCAGCGCGCCGGCCGTGATCTCCGAAGCCGATGCCGTGTATTGATTCACCAGAACGATGAGGGGCAGCGCGACCGACGTTTCGTTATCGGCGCGGATGGTTTCTGCGCGATTGCCGCGTTCCTCGAAAATCAGCAACGTCTTGTTTGCGATGAATCGAGAGCTGATCAACAGCGCCGAATCGACTAAACCACCTCCATCGAAGCGCAAATCCAAGGCGATCGCTTTGGCGCCTTGCGCTTTCAAGCGCGCGACCGCCGTGTCGAACTCCGACGGCGTGGCTTTACCGAAAACCCTAACGTAAATATAGCCGATATCGCCGGGCAACATGCGAAAGACGACGGTCGGCGGCTGCACTTCGGCGCGCTCGATCGAATACGGGGTTTCGGTCCCGCCGTTGCGCACGACGCGCAGCGCGACGGTCGAGCCCGTATCGCCGCGTAACCGCTTGCTGGCATTTTCCACCGACATGCCTTTGGTCGAGGTCGAGGCGATCGATGTTAGGACGTCGCCGGGTTGTAGTCCGGCTCTATCGGCGGGCGTGCCCGGGACGACGTACGTCAAGTCGATTTGCGATGTGGCTGCGTCGATGCCGATCATAACGCCGATTCCGCCGATGCGCTCGGGATCGAGCGCCTCATTAAATTTCTTCAACTCATCGGGCGTAAAGAATTGCGTGTAGCGGTCACCGAGCGATCCTGCCATCGCGCGAATCGCGGCGTATGCGAAATCGGTCGGCGAAGCGTGCGCGGCGTCGGCCGCCGCGGCGATCGCGGCATCCAATCCGGCAACCGTCTGCGTAGAATCGGATTCGACGCGCAGCGCGGGCGGGTCGATCGTCGTGCCGTGTTTCTTCGCTTCGTCGACCAGCGCGTCGGACGCCGCAGCGAGTAAGGCCTGCGGATTGACCGTGCGATACGCGGTAGACGTCAGCAGCGTATAACTCAACTGAACGTCGCCGGCAACGCCCGCAGGCAGCACCGGCGGCTGCGCCGCGGCTAACAAACAAACGGATAGCACGACGAGCGCGCTACGACGACCGAATTTCAGCATCGCACCTCTTTACCGGCAAAACGTAACGTCACGCCACTTCGTTACCGGCCGCGCAGTTCCGCCGGAACGATCAGCTCGACGAAGCCTCCGCGCGGCGCAGCCGGTCGGCGATCGCGAGGCCGATGCCGCGCTCCGGAATACGTTCGACGTCGATGCGTTCGAGCGAGCGTTCGTCGAGTTCGTGCAGCGCCTCGAACAACATCGCCGCAGCTTCACGCAAGTCGCCACTGGTCGAGAGCACGCGCGAGTACGCGTATCCCGGCGCCGGGTGACGCAAGCCGAGCCAGCCCGCTCGCGAGCGGCTCGCCGCGGGGACGCTATCCCATTCCACCACGTTTAAGGGCGTCGCGGGGGCGTAATGGTGGGC
>JBDTKL010000156.1:0-9383 GCA_039935355.1 Candidatus Tumulicola sp. | reverse complement strand
CGCAAGCCGCAGGATGCCGTCGGCGAATGCCTTCGGATCGTGGGCCGTTGCGACGACGCCGCAATCGGCTTCGATGAGTTCGGGGATGCCGCCCGAATCGGTGGCGACGCACGGAACGCCCGCGGCCATCGCCTCCATCAGCGCGACCGGAATGCCTTCCATGTATCCACCGCCTTCGTTGCGGCTGGCTAAGAGTTTGATGTCGTAGTCGCCGCGCCGCAGCCGTTCGAGCAGCGTGGCGTGCGCGATGCGTCCCAGCATGAAGATCTTGCGATCGAGGCCGAGTTCGGTGATGCGGCGCGCGAGCGCGTTCCACAACACGCCGTCGCCGGCCAAGTCGCAGCGGAAGTCGACGCCGGCGTCCGACACCATCTTCAGCGCTTCCAGCAGATCCATGTGGCCCTTTTTACCGACCATATTGGCCGCGCACACGAAGCGCAGCGGCTGCGGTAAGTGCGGCGCGGGCGTTTCGTCGATGTCGACGCCTACGAACACGCGCGTGACTTTCTCTGCGTCGTTCTTTTCCATGAACTCGCAGAGATCGTGGGCGCCGCGATCCGAGATGGCGCGAATGAACCGCGCCGTCTTGGCCTTATGCCGGATCAGATTGTTTTCGTAAATATCCCACGCGTGGGCGCTGGCGCTCCACGGCGTTCCGGTCATTTCGGACGCGACGAACGCGATCGTGGCCGGTGCGGAAAGCCAATAGGCGTGAATGTGGTCGACCTTGTCGCGCTCGATCATGCGAGCGACGGCCAGGGCGCGCGGCATCACGACTAAATTCTTGGCGAGTACGGACGGCCGTTTGGAACCGGCGACCACCGTGCGCAGCGTCTTCAAGAACCGTTGCGGACGCTTGCGCAGCATGGCGGCGGCATCGCGCAGCGTTGAGCGCGAGAACAGGTCGGTGCGCGCCGGTATGACGCTAACGTCTTCGAAGTGCCCGCGCAGCTCTTTGAGTTCGGTGCCTAAGAACGTTTCACCGCGACCGGGAAAGCGCGAAGAGATGATCGCGACCTTCATGCGGCGATCCGGTGCATCAGCACTTCGCAGGCGGTCTTGAAGATGATCGTCAGGTCCATGATCGGCGACCAATGCTCGATGTAAAATAGATCGTACTCCGTCCGTTTGGGAATCGCCGAGGCATCGACGTCGCGAGCCATATAGACGTGCGATAGGCCGGTGATCCCGGGGCGCACCAGGTGCCGCTCGTCGTAACGCTCGATCTCCTGGTTGAACTGGTCGGTAAAGATTTTGCGCTCGGGGCGCGGACCGACGATCGACATCTCGCGGCGCAGTACGTTGAAAATCTGCGGCAATTCGTCGAGGCTGGTCTTACGCATGAACTTGCCCACGCGCGTGGTGCGGTCGTCGTTGGATTTCGCCCATACCGCGCCGCTGCTTTGCTCGGCATCGACGCGCATCGAGCGGAATTTGAGAATCTTGAAGACCTTGCCGTTGCGTCCCACGCGTTCTTGACGATAGAAAATCGGACCGCGGGATTCGGCGTACACGGCGGCCGCCGTTGCCAGCATCACCGGGCCGAGCACCAGCAGGCCGAGCGTCGCGAACGACAGATCGATGATCGTTTTCGGCAGATGCGATTCGGCTCGCAACGCTTGAGGAACGGACGGAATCAGTACCGGTTCGCCGCCCAGATGATCCACCGAAAAGCCGGTCGGAAAGCCGATCCTTTCGGGCGACGCGAACGCAATCGGAATGTTGTATCCGGCAGCGATCGCACTGAGCGCGGTGATGGTTTGCATATCCGGCGGCGTCGTAAACACGATTCGGTCGGCGCGCCACGTTTTGGCCGATGCAAACCAGCGTTCGAATTGATTATTCGCGCCGCCGTTGAGTCCGAAGTCGGTGTCGGGCCAGTTCGGCGCCGGCAGGATCAGCGTTTCGGTGTTACCCGGCAAGCCGAACCGGTTGTCGGCGCGCTGGACTTCGACCGGGGTTCCAACGAAGGCGATCCGCGGCTTGAGCCGTCCGCGGCGGTCCCACCTGCGGCGCACTATCGCACGCCAGGTACCGATCACGAGCACGTTGACGGGAATCGTTACGACCAAGAGTAGCCGCGACGACGAAATGTGCGGGATCATGGTGAACACGAGCATCAACGGTACGATCGCCAGTGTCGATACAGCCGCTACCCAGTAGAACTCATCGCGCCACGAAGCGGCGAACGAGCGGCGGTAGAAACCGACGTAGTTGAAGATCGCGAACCAAAGGGCGCCGGTGACGAGAGCCGACGCGGCCGCCGGCACTGGATCGAAGTCGCGGTGGCCGACCCGCTCGAGCAATACTGCCGAGACGATGGTGGCCAGAGCGAGCATTGCCAGGTCACCGGCAATCAACCGGACCGATAAACGGGCCGGGTATCGAACCAGCTGCCTCGCCGCGCTATCGCGGTCGAGTAAATTGCGACGAATCGCTTGCTGCATAATATGACTCTAAAGGGAGAACGTTGAGGACTAAAGAGTCGGTGGGACCGAGTTTTTGTTCGGATGTACCCCGAGCATTAGAACCTTGGTCCTATTCCGTTGGTTATGCCAGCCCGCTACGCATGGCGTAAATGACCACTTGGGTGCGTGCGGTTACATTTAATTTTGCGAAGATATGCGAGATGTGATTCTTAACGGTTTTGTCGGAGAGGCCGAGGCGATCGCTGATTTCGCGATTCGAAAGACCGGCCGCGATCAAACGGACGATATCGGACTCGCGCGGCGACAACTCGTTGGGGTCGCGACGGCCGATGCCGGCGTGCTTGCGCAGAATCATTCCCACCAAACGCGGATCGACGTACAGGTTTCCACCCGCCATCGCTTTGACCGCGCCCAACAGTTCGTCGGGCGTGATGTCTTTGAGGATGTAGCCGTCGGCGCCGGCCGACAACACGCGTTGCATCGCTTCGGAGCTAAGATGCTCGGACAGGACACCAATGCGAGCGCGGGGGGAGGCTAAGCGGCACATGCCGATTGCATTGCTCAGCGCGTCAAAGCTGATGCTGCCGTCGAGCAGGATGAGCGTCGGATTCGCTTTTGAAAGCTGCATGCCGTTGGCTTCGATCGCATCGCCGACCACGTTCACGAACGGATCACGTTGCAACACGTTGCCGAGAGCTTTCGCCATCAGGGCGTGCGGCTGAATGATGAACACGCGAGCCGGTGCCGTCAGGGTGGCGGGGGTCGCGGGGAGCGACGTCACCGGCGTACTAGTCACGCCATGTAGGGTCTGCACGATTAATCTCCTTACTCTCTTGTTAAACCGCGATTGTTTCCGGTAAACGCAGGTTCGGTGAGCGTCGTTCTGCCGTAGTTTTTTCCGGCCTTGAAATCCCAAACTCGACTCCAAATTTTCTTTTTGGCATGGTATGAATTGGGGAGATTTTGGGCCTTTCGTACTACGTGGTTGTGATGTACCGGCGCAGAACAGGCGACACTTCCGGGCTTATGGTACCCCCGGCGGCGTACAAAATCGTACGGCGGTTCTGCTGCGTGACAACGCAGTAAATCAGCCTGTAGAAAGCTCGTTAAGAAAGTATGAAAAGCGATTCGTTCGCGTCGCCGCTATCGTTATTGTCTTGACTAGCTTACCAAGCGAGGCGAACGCGCTTACATCGAGCCTCGATCCATACTATGGTGGGCGTCGACCGCCCAAATCGTGTCGTCGGTCGTTTCGTAGCGGCACGAACGTGCCTCCCGCCTGCGCGCAGGCTGAGCAGGTCGGAGATCGGCGTGCCCTTTCGGCGGCCGGCAGAAATCGACGTGGCGGTGCCACGTGCCGAAGCTCAGTGGAACGCGCCGGTCGAGTTCCTCGCGGTCTGCTGCGTTCGACGGGTGTACATCACGCCGACGAGTTTGAGCGTCGTTCCCGAGCGCTGGAAGATCAGCGACGTCGGATGCATCGGATCGAAGCGACCGAACCACGCCTCGAGCGCGTATTTGCGGCTGGTGTAATGCTCGACCGGCAGCGGAACGTTGGGCAGAAACTTGCTGAAGCCGCCGGCTTCTGCCAGATCGACGGTGGGGTATTCGGCTATCACCCGTTTGGCCGCGGCGACGATCGCATCGGCGCGCGCACGATCTCCCGGCTGCTGCGGCTGGCGAATCGTCATCTGCATGTGGTCTTGCCGCATCGACGGAATCGCCGAGTCGGTCGCGCGCGCCACACAGATCCACGGTAACGCCAGCGTCAGTAGGGCGGCGCGGCAGCGCCAAGCGGCGCGGGCGTTCATCGACAAAAGTATACCCGGCCGCACGCTGAATATCCGGCGGATGCCGGTCGCCACGCCCCCACCAATCGTAAGCGCCGCGACGCCGACGCCGCACCGCGCCTACGTCATCGCACAGCCGGAGCATCCGCGCGATGCGATTCGCGTGGGCGACGTCTATCTGGTGCCCGTCTACGACGGTAAGGTGTCCTACGTCGCCGGTCCGTTGAAGGACGCCGGTCACGCGACCATCCCGTACCGCAGCTTTTCGCTCGGATCGGTGCACCTCGGCTCGAACCGTGCCGAAGCCTTTCGCGTCACCGGCAGCGGCGATGCCACGGTGCTGGTCGTCTTGACTGCGGCGGCATACAAACAGGTGTGCGTGAGTTGCCGCACCGTCCATTTCTTCGCCGACTCTACAAATAAGTAACGGGCGAGAGTCGCGTTGTTGACCGGCCTTTGGCTGTTCGTCGCCGGCTTCGTTACCAGCGTCGCGGGATCGGTCGTCGGACTCGGCGGCGGGTTTTTGCTGGTGCCGGCGCTGCGGTTGTTCTTCGCGCTGCCGCCCGCAGTGGTCGCCGGCACGTCCCTCGCGTTGGTGGTGACGAACAATGCAACGGCGTCGATCTCGTATGCGATGCAGCGGCGCATTCGCGTTCGCACCGGTTTGCTCGTCGCGGCGGGCGGAATTCCGGGCGCGATCGCCGGCGCTCACGCGGTTCGCGGCATGTCGGCGGTGGCGTTCGATTATTTGTTGGCCGCACTCACGCTGGCGGTCGCCGTTAACGTGTTGGTGCGCCGCAACGCGCGGGCGGTCGAGAGCGAGCGGCCCAAACGCGAGCCAGCATGGTGGGCGATGAGCGGGACCGGCGCGATCGTCGGCGTGCTGTCGGGGCTCTTTGGTGCCGGTGGCGGCGTCATCTTAATTCCCGCCTTGATCTATCTGACCGATCTGACGCCGCACGAAATCACGGCAACCGCTCAGTTTTCGATCCTGTTCATCGCGATCGCCGGATTGACGATGCACCTGCTTCAGCACGATCTACGCGTCGAGTTTGCGCTGCCGGTATTGATCGCGGCGCTCGTAGGCGGACCGTTGGGAGCGCGGTTATCGGCCCGATTGCATCCAGCTCGGCTGCTCTTATTTGTCGGCTTGGCGTTGGTCGTAGCGGCCGTGGCGTTGCTCCTGCGCGAGCTATGATGAGCGGGCGCCGAACCGGCGGCGACGAAGACGCGAGGATGAACGATCTCGCCGTCATCGGCCGTCATTTCGTCGCGCGCAACGAAGATTTCGATTGGGAAGCCTTCGGCGCCGCGATCGACGTGTCGGCACCGATACGGCACGTGTGGCAGGCATTCGCCTTTCGTCCACAAGTGTTCAACAATTTGAAGAACGTCTTGAACGGCTTGCAGTTCGGTTACGGTTACCATCCGTCCGACGTGCATTTGGTGTTCGCGCCGCACGGTCCGTCGAGCGCCTACAACTATAGCGATTACGTGTGGAAAAAGTATCGCATCGGCGACGCACTCGATTTGCGCGATCCGGCCGGCAAACGCGTCGAATCGAACACGTTCGTCCTTCCGAAGCCGAACATTACGGCGTCGACCGATCTCGACGACGAAAACGGCGTGTATCAAGACACTTCGATTCAGCGCCTGCAAGAACGCGGCACCACGTTTTTGTCGTGTGCGACGGCCTTGCAAGAACAGGCGCGCATCGTTCGCAACGGCGGCTTTGCGCCCGACGGCATGAGCGACGACGAGATCGCGACCGATATGCTCGAGCACCTGATTCCGAACGCCGTGCTGGTGCCGTCGATGGTCGCGACCGTCATCGTGCTCGAGCGCCGGTACGGTTATACGTACCTGACGCTCGACACGTAATGCCCGGCGGTTCCTTCGACGTAGACGTCGCCGTCGTCGGCGGCGGATATTGCGGTGGGATGCTGACGGCGCACCTAAGCGCCGTTCCCGGCCTGCGGATTGCGGCGTTCGAACGCGACGCCTGGGCATTGGGCGTCGCGTATGCGACGCATAATCCGCGCCATCTTTTGAATTTGCGCGCCGGGCGCATGAGCGCGTTTCCCGACCGCGAGAACGATTTCGTGGAGTGGGCCGGCGATGTCGCGCCCGACGCGTTCGTGCCGCGACGGCGCTACGGCGCCTACTTGCAGTCGGTGTTCGAACGATCGACGCAAGGCGTAGATCGCGTGCACCGCTTACACGCGCAGGTCACCGACATCGTAGAAGAAGACGGTGGTTTTCGACTGACCGCGGCGCACGAGACGGTGCGCGCGGCGTGCGTGGTGTTGGCGTTGGGAACGTTCGCACCCAGCGACGATTTCGTTGGCGACGCGGCGCGTTCGTCGCCGCAATACGTCAGCGATCCGTGGAAGGTTCCGTTCGACGACTTGTCCGGCGACGTGATGTTGATCGGAAGCGGCTTGACGGCGATCGACGTCGTGGTCGAACTCGAGCACCGGCACTATGCCGGCGACGTGTATATGCTGTCGCGTCACGGATTGTTGCCGCAAGTGCATCGTAATTACGGCGAACCGGTCGAGAGCGATGTCGATGCGGGGTCGGCGCTATCGATGCTGCGGTCGGTGCGCGCGGCCATCGCGCGTGCCGAGCACGACGATCTGGATTGGCAGGCGGTCGTCGACGGAATTCGCCCGTTAACGCAAGGCATTTGGCGATCGTGGCCGTTGCGCGAGCGCGAGCGTTTTTTGCGCCACGTGCGCGCGTATTGGGAAACGAGCCGCCGACGCGTGCCGCCCGAAGTGGAGCAGGCCGTGCGCGATATGCGCGAACGCGGAACGTTGCATCCGATGGCCGCGCGTATCCAGACGATCGAGCGTCGCGGCGACGGTTTCCGAGTGACGGCCCGACATGCCGACGAGATGCTGGTGCGAGACGTCGATTGGCTGATCAACTGCACCGGACCGCGTGGCGATGTCGCGAAGATCGACGACCCGCTGATCCGCTCGCTGCTCGACAGCGGACTGTTGCGCCCGCACGCAACGCGCATGGGCGTCGATGCCATGCCCGATGGCCGCATCATCGATGCGGACGGCAACGTGCGCGATCGTCTGCTGGTGGCCGGCTCGTTTTTGCGCGGCGTGCTCTACGAAAGCGTGTCGGTGCCCGAGTTGCGCGTCCAAGTGCGCGCGCTGGCCGACCGCGTCGTGGAATCGCTCGCTCGAACACCAGGCTAAGCATGGAGTCCGTCGCGAACGTTGCCGGATGGGTGCGTTTAGACGATGGTTTCGAGCCGTTACGGCTCTTGCGCTGGCAGCGTCGGGGCAAGCGTGCAGCGGCGGAAGTGTTGCCGCGCCCGTTGCGGGACGTGCGGTCGCGGTTGGCGTCCAAGCGCCTGCAACGGCGCACTCGGCTAACGGCCTAACGCACGCGATCGTCGGATTTCTGGTCGACACGCCGCAACGCGCGGCATTGGCGGCGTCGCAAGGCATCGACGCGACGATTTTGTACGGCAACTCTCCCGCACCGAACTCGGCGCTCGCCAAAGCGCTGCAAGCCCACGGGATCTCCGAAATCGACGGCGAGATTTCGTCCGAGCTGCAGTATTGGGAATGCCATCGCACGCACACCGTGGCACCGCCGCCCGGCGGCCGCAACGATTACTGCCACAACGATTACAAGCCGGGCGTCGATTCCGAGCGCGTCGTGTTGCACGACGTTTCGGTCGAGCTCGATAAGGACGCGACCCGGCCGTACGTGCGTGGATTCTGGGTGCTCGATGATTGGCCGTATTGGGATTACGGCAGCGCACACGGCCTGCTGCAAAAGATTCACGCGTTGATCGCAGCCAAGGCGCCGCACGAACCGGCGATCTGCGGATTCGGAGCAGAGCTGGCGCGTCCCGGAAAGATCAACTGGGAGTCCGGCTTGGCCAAAAACTATTCGAACGATGGTTGCGATATGGTCGGCTGGTACATCTACGCGCCGTTTGGACGGCGTAAACCATCGAACGGCCAGGATCTCGACTGGTCGATGCAATCGCTGCTACCCGCAGTAGGCGAAGGCTTGGCGAAGTACGGATGGTCGCTCGACCGCGCGCCGCTCTTGGGCATCGGGCCGGCATGGTCGGGCCGGTATGGCGAACGTTACTATCAACCGGGATTGAGCCGCAAGCAAATGCAGACGCAGGCGCTGGCGTTCTGCTCGTTCGGCGCGACAACGATTTCGTGGTGGGCGTGGGACGACGGTGCGTACAAACCCAAAACGAAAACGCCCGAAACATCAAAGACGATCGCCGCCGGAATCGCCGACGGTATTCAAGCCTGCAAGAACCTGTGGACCTCAAACTAAAATCGGCCAACGTTTTGCAGCTTTTACGGATTCCCGTCTTGACCGGCGCGCTTGCGTGCGCGCTCGTGTCGTGCCAACCGGGGGGCATGCATCTCGACGGCACCAGCTGGGCGGCGCACCATCGCGGTTCGGTCGAAACGATCGCTTTTCACAACGGCGTCGCGGATATCGCTTGGGACATGACCCGAATGTCGGTGCCATATCGTTCACACGGCCCAAACGCGATCGAAGTGAACGACGAAGGCGTCCATTGGGTTCTAACGATGAATCCGAACGGACAACTCGATGCGGTGGACCCGTCGGGCGCGCCGATGCACTTCGTCAAACAATAGCTTTTCGGTCGGATGCCCCGGGCCGCCCGGAAGGCGCGATCGCGCCTCACGCGTAAGGCTGGCACTTACCCTTCGCGCGAGGTATCGGCCACCGTGAAGTTCGGCATTTACGTTTACGGCTTAGCGGCCATTGCGACCGGAATCGTCGATTTGGTGTGGGGCGCGTTCGACCCCGCCGAACAGCCGATTCAGGCATTCGGAGATCACGTTCCCGGAGCGCACATTTTTGCGTTGCTCGTGGGTTTGGCGTTGATCGCCGGGGGCATGTGCGTGCTTAGCCGGCGAACGGCGCGAATCGGAGCCCCGATTCTGGCCGTCGCGTACGCGCTCTTTGCGATCTTCTATCTGCCGAGATTTATTACGGCCCCGCATTATCTGGGCCAGCACGCAAGCGTCTATATCAGCCTGCTAGTCGGCGTTTGCCAGCAACTGATCGTGATCTGTGCGGCGGCGATGATCTACGCAGCAAGCGCCGGCGGCACATCGCGCAGCGGCAGGTTGCC
>JBDTKL010000155.1:0-4450 GCA_039935355.1 Candidatus Tumulicola sp. | reverse complement strand
ATACGACGCTGGGCGACGAGCTGGATGCGGCCAAGCTTACCTGGCGTTTCTACACCAGTTCCATCACCGGCGACGACGGCGGCGGCGAGTGGTCGGCTTACCAAGCCGTCAGACACATCTACAACGGCCCGGATTGGAAGAACGACGTCATCACACCGCAAAAGCAGTTTTTAACCGACGTCCCCAAAGGCATACTTTCGAACGTCACGTGGATTACGCCGACGTGCGTGGATTCCGACCACGTCAACTGCGGCGGCGGCTTCGGACCGTCGTGGGTGACGTCGCTGGTCAACGTGGTGGGCGAGAGTAAATTTTGGGATTCGACCGCGATCTTCGTCTTCTGGGACGACTGGGGCGGACTCTACGATCCGATTGCTCCGCCGATGGAAGATTACGATGGCTTGGGCATTCGTACCGGACTGCTTATCATCTCGCCGTATGCCAAAAAGAACCACATCTCCAAAGTGCAATACGAGCACGGCAGCATCTTGAAGTTTGCCGAAGACGTCTTCGGACTTCCTCGCTTAGCGGCGAGCGACACGCGCGCAAACTCGCCGGCGTCTGACGCCTTCGACTTCAATCAGGCGCCGCGCAAATTCGTTCCGATCGCCGCACCCAAGAACCGGACGTTCTTCTTGCAGCAGATCGACGATGGACGACCGCCCGACTACGAGTAGCTAACAGCTATTCGTTGTCGACCGCCCGCGGATCGAGCGCTTGGGTTAGAAAGTAGCTTTCGTCGTGCGGAGCGCTAATCGGCACGAACGCCCGAGGCTTCTGCTTGAAATCGAAGCTGTCGGCCTCGGGCGACGTGGCGCGCGAATCGCTGGCTGCCAATCGCCCGAGACCGAACTGATCCTCGACGAAACGTAAGATGCTGCCGTGCTCGTACTGGACGTGCGACACGTAGCCTTTCTTTGCATACGGAGAAACGATCAACAAGGGCACGCGGATCCCGAGACCGTCGTAGTCGACTTTTTTGGGCGGTACGTGATCGTACCAGCCGCCGTACTCGTCCCAAAAGACGAAGATCGCCGTCGAATCCCAATACTTGCTCTCGCCGACCGCGTTCACCAGCGATGTCACCCAGGACGGCCCGGTCGAGCTGCCGCAACCGGCGTGATCGGAATTCTGGCACGTTGGCGTGACCCAGCTCACGGTTCGGAGTTGGCCGTTTGCGACGTCTTTTAGAAAGCGCGTCTGCGGACGAATCACGTCGGCTTTCCAATCCGGGCCATAGCGTATGTGCTTGATGGCTTGATATGCGTTCCAAATATTGCCGTCGCCGTACACGCCGGCCGTATAATAGCCCCAGCTCAACTTCGCGGCATCCAGTTCGTCGCCGACCGTCTGACTGTCCATACATACTGGAATATAGTTGTTGGTGATGACGCGTTGCTGATTGACCGTGTTGACCACGTCGGTCTTACCGCCGTCGCATCCCCACAGGTTTGTCGGATAGTCGACGGTCGAGTTGGCTTGGCCGGCAATGATGTATTGATGCGATACGAAGCTGCTGGCGTCGAACTCCGAGGTAAACATGCGATCACCGAAGACGTACTGCTGTGCCATATCGAAATACGGCTTCGACTCCGAATGCGGCACGTATCCGTATTGTGGATTGCCGCTCGGGCAATGTCCCGGGCCGAGGCCCTGGCAGTCCAGCGATTCGCGATCGAAACCGTCCATCTTACAATGCGTGCCGGGAAACGATCCCTGACCGTCGCAGGCTTGGAAGTAGGATCGAGCGCTGTGATCGATGTCCCACTCGTCGGCCAGCGACCTCGGAGTCAGCTTGACTTTTTTCCCTTTGCTCGTGTAACCGTACGACTGCGTGTCGGCGCCGGGTAAACCTTGAAACAGGTTATCGACGCTGCGGTTTTCTTGAACGATGATGACGACGTGTTTGATTTTGCCGCTAACGGAAGGGCGGAGGTTGGCTTGAAACGCCTCGATCGGTGCTTGCGTGCCGGCCGATGGAACGGCGGCGCCCGATCCCGCGCACGCGGCCAATGCCAACGCCAACGCGATGCTTGCCGGCTGCCGCGCGCGGCCGAAGAATGCGTGCATGAACCCTCCTGGCGTTTCGAGGAACGATAAAGACGGAGTTATCGAGGTACGACGTAGAGGCGTAAACCCCTCAACTTTTGGCGCAGGTAGCGGCCAGGCTGCCCCTTGAAGCAACCGTTCGTGGCGGTCGATTGGGTCCGCAGCACAATCTTCATCGCGCTTGCCGCGCTGACGATCGTTCTAGCGTATCTCGTGCAGCGAAAAGAGCGCGTACAGGCATTGCGCACGATGTGGGTTTGGCCGGTTGCGTATACGCTATTGGCCGCGCGGGCGATTCTGACGCACGGCTCGTTGGACGCACGCTCGATACAGTGGATGATCGTCGCCGGGGTCGTGGGCCTCGCACTCGGCATCGCGCGCGGTTTCGCCTTCGACGTGCGAACGGGCGAAAAGCCCGGCACGCTGATTTTGCGCCCTACACTGCTCAGCGGCAGCATCTTTTTACTCGCATTGATCTATAACGAATACCAGCACGTTTTTCGTTGGGGCGATCCAAGCTTGGAACGCATCGCGCGATCGCTGCTCGTATTGACCGCCGCGAACTCGATCGCCGTGAATCTCGCGCGGCTTGCTAACTGGAAACGTTCGGGACGGTGAGCGCGCATCAGTTCCAGTTGCCGGCGTTCTTCGATATCGGCGCGACGTTTATTTGGGCGATCACCGGTGCCGGCTTGGGCGTCCGCAAGGGATACGACGTCACCGGCGTATTCGTCATGGCATTCGTCTCGGCGCTAGGCGGCGGTCTGTTACGCGACGGCATTTTCTTGCAGCACGGCCCTCCCGAAGCCGTACGGCAACCCGCATACTTATTGACCGTCGTCGTCGGCGCCATCGTAGGCGGCTGGATCGCCATACGAGCCGGCGGACGAACGCCGTCGGCGCGTTTTACCGCAATGACGTCGGTGGTCGACGCGGTTGGTTTAGGCGCATACACGTGCGTAGGCGCGCAGATGTCGCTCGCGGCCGGACTAAGTTATCCGACGGCAATCTTCATCGGTGTGGTCAACGGTTGCGGCGGCGGTCTCTTGCGGGACGTGTTGGTCAACGAGATTTGGATGATGCCCGGACAACTGCTGGCCGTGGTCGCTTTCGCCGGCGCATTGGTGTTTTGCGGAATCGCCGGCCTAACGCATGCCGGCGCCGAGACCGCGGCGTGGATCGCGATCGCGCTAACTACCGCAATCCGATTGCTTGCGGTTCGTTTCGATTGGAGAACCAAACCATTGCTGCCGGAGACGACGAGTTCGTCACCGCCGCGTTAACCGCGCTTGCCCGCTAGGCAATTATGCCGCTTCGAAGCGCTGCTCAATAATGCGCGCACGGAAATCGAAAATCGCCTCGACGTCTCGCCGCACGAAGCCTTCGACGATCGTCGAAAACGGATACCAGGGCAACACGTAATCGACCGCGTCGTGCATGACGGTCGCGCCATCCCGCTCTTCGAACGCGTGCCGGTGTTCCCACAGAGCGTACGGACCGCGCAGCTGCACGTCGACGAACGCATGCGGCGGCTGCCACTTCGCGATCAGCGTGGTCCATCCGAACGGGACGCCGTGCAATCGCAGGCGGTAACGAATCGAACTACCCGCCGCGAGAACGCCGGCTTTCGATTCTAGTTCGAAGCGCAGCGCGGGCGGCGTGATCGACTCGAGATTCTCCGCACGAGCGAAGAAGGCGAACACGTCGGATATCGGCGCGTGAATCGTTTGCCGGCGACGTACGGTGCGTACGAGCCGGCTCGGCCGCGACGGGGCCAACAGCGACTGAACGGCCGGCTCGAGACGTGTATGCGACCACCTAAATCCCGCCGCTTGCGCTCGTGACGGCAACGCGAGCTGACTCGCCGACAACGTCGTTGCGAACTCGCCGAGAACGAGCCGCAGAATCGGTGGCGGCGCGTACGCCAGCGCGGGGCGGCGAATCGCGGCACCGATCGCTTGCGACAATCGCGCCGAGGTTGCGTAATCGGGCGCGACGGCGTTGAAAACTCCGCTCCATCCGTTTTCGACCGCAGCGAGATAGAGCGCGCACACGTCGTCGATGTGAATCCAAGGCACGAACTGACGCCCGTTGCCGAGCGGCCCGCCCGCGCCGAAACGGAACGGTGCCGCCATACGCGGGAGTGCGCCGCCCTCCCGACCGAGCACGATGGCCGTTCGAAGAATGACGGTGCGGATGCCGAGCGCGCTCGCACGAGACGCTTCGCGTTCCCACGCAACGCAAACGCCCGCAAGAAATCCAGTCCCGGGCGCGGAGCGTTCGTCGAGCGGTTCGATTCCGCGGTCGCCGTAGAATCCGACGGCCGATGCTGCGACCAGCGCCGTTGGCGGATGCGTTGTGTGCTCCATCGCATCGACCAGCTTGTGCGTGGTATCGACCC
>JBDTKL010000154.1:0-3409 GCA_039935355.1 Candidatus Tumulicola sp. | reverse complement strand
CCGAATTTGCGCGCCTTGGCTAGCACGTATGCATCGGCAGACAACTTTTATGCCGCCGACCGCGATCGCGGCGTCGCCCGCGCGTTTTCATATTCAGCAGCCGCGACGTTAGCTACCGAACTCGCCGCTCCGATTGGATGGACGCACGTCCCGCCTGGAGCTGGAGCGGACGATCCGGCGGGTTACGCTCGTTTCGGCGGTCTGTTCGATGCGTTGTCGCGCGCGGGATTGACGTATCGCGATTACGGGGCGTGGCTAGCGCAGTCGGGTTTCGACGGCGCGGCCTATCATCTCGACGTTCCGGCGCCGGTGGGACTCGCCGCCAACGCCGACCTCACCTATTCGGCCGCGGCCGATCCCGGCAAACGTGCCGATGAGTTTGCTCGCGACATGCAGCGCTACGTCGACGCCGGACAGATGCCGGCCTTCACTTACGTACGATTGACCGGCGCGCCGCACTCGTCGCCGGCCACCGACGACCGTGCGCTAGGCCGGGTCGTACAATATCTCTCGACGACGGCGGCATGGAGTTCCACGGCGGTGTTCGTCGTGCCCGAGGGCGTGGACGGCAGCAGCGACCGTGTCAATCCGTTGCATAGCTTTTGCGTGATTGTCTCGCCGGCCGCCAAGCGTGCGTACGTCGGACACGCCAACTTGTCGGTGGCGAGCGTCCTGAAGACCGAAGAAGAAATGCTCGGCCTCGACCCGCTCGGATTAAACGATCTGCTCGCGACCGACATGGCCGACTTCTTTGCCGTAGCGCCCGATCCTCAGCCGTATACTGCGATTCCGTAAGCGCGAGGCAGCGTCAATCCGCAGGGCTGAGGCGTACTGGAGCCGGAACCTGTACGCGGTATGACCACTGAACGTGCGGCGCATTTCGGCCCGCGACTGGTAGTGTCGCCTGCCGGTACGTTGCGCGCCGCCTTGCTGGTGAGCCCCAACGAAACGATGGAGCGAGCCAAGCCGTTGCAGGGTGAGCCGAATGCGATCTACGCGCGCGCCGTCGATCAGCATAACGTGCTGTGCGATATGCTGCGATACTTCGGCGTTGAGGTCGTGACGGTCGAAGCGCAGAGTGCGGACGCATACGAAGTTTCAGCAGTCGATGCCGCGGTGACGTTCGCGGATGGCGCAATGATCGCGCGTCCGAGTGCGATGAACCGTCGAGCCGAAGCGGATCGGATTCAAGCGGAGTTCGCACGGATCGACGTTCCGTTGGCCGGGCACATCGTCGCTCCAGGGCTGTTCGACGGTAGCGATGTCGTCCTGGCCGGAACGACCGCGTTCGTCGGTCACGGACGGCGCGGTAACGCGTTAGGCCGTACCGGATTCTCAGCAGTCGCTCGCGCGCACGGGTATCGCGTGGTCGACGTACCGCTGGCCGACACGGCGCCGGCCTTGGCCTCGGTGCTCGGCGTGATCGCGAACGATCGTCTGGTTATCGCACCGGATTGCGTCGATCGTTCTGCGTTCGACGGCTTCAAAGTCGTAGAACTCGAGCGCGGCGAGGAGTTAGGCGCGGGCGTTCTCTGTATCGGAGAAGGGCACGTTATCTCCGACATCCGTTTTCGCACGTCGCTGCGCGCGCTGCGTCGAGCCGGCGCGACCGTTGAATCGCTCGATCTGTACGAATTTTATAAGCTCGGCATCACGCCGTCGATGCTGGCGCTAGCGCTCAAGCGCGATTAAATGCGGATCGCGATAATCTCGGATATCCACGGAAATCTCGTCGGTCTCGATGCGTGTTTGGCCGATTTGCTGGCACAGGGCGGTGCCGATGCGATCGTGGCTGCCGGAGACCTGTGCCTGGACGGTCCCAAGCCGAAGAAAGTGTTGCAGCGGCTTGCCGAGGTCGGCGCGCGCTGTATTCGCGGCAACACCGATCGCTATATCGCCGCCGGCGACCTCGACGAAGCCAGCGCCATCCAAGATTCGCAGGTCGCGTGGACGCGCGGTGAGTTGGGCGAAAAATGGCTGACGTGGTTGCGCGAGCTGCCGTTTGCCCTGCGAATCGGCGACGAAGGTAACCAACTCCTGATCGTGCATGCAAATCCGAAAACCGACGACGAGCACCTGTGGCCGGATGCCGACGAGGCGACGCTCGAGCGGCTGATCGGCGACGAACCGGCGACGGCAATTGCGTTCGGACACTTGCACGTTCCGTACGTTCGTATGTGGCGCGGAAAACTGCTGATTAACGTGGCGTCGGCCGGGTTGCCGAAGGACGGCGATTCGCGGGCGTGTTATGCGATCGTTACCGAACGCGATGGAGGATGGCAAGTCAAACATCGTAGGGTTTCGTTCGACGTGAAGAAAGTTGCAACCCAATTGGCCGATTGCGGGATTCCGGGAAGCGATGAACTCATCGCGACGCTGCGCCGCCATCGGTACAAACGGCTAAAATCGCAAATTCCATAAACCCCACGCCGCCAGCCATAAAAGTCGACGGTCTGGTAAAACGATACGGCGATTTCATCGCGGTCGATGGCGTCTCGCTGAACGTTGGTGCCGGCGAATTTTACGGGTTTTTAGGCCCGAACGGTGCCGGCAAGACGACCACGATCAACGCGATCGTCGGCTTGGCGCAGAAGAGCGCCGGTTCGATTTCGATCATGGGTTACGACAATCAGACGCAATGGCGCGAAGCGCGCAGGCTGATCGGCGTTTCGCCACAGGAGTTTAACTTCGACCGCTATCTGTCGATTCGCGACGTGCTCGTCTACGCCGCGGGGTATTTCGGTTTGCGCGGCAGCGAGGTCGCCGATCGCGCCGACGAACTGCTCGAACGTTTCGGCATCGCATCGAAGTCGAATGTCGAGTTTACGAAACTCTCGGGCGGCCAAAAGCGCCGCTTGTCGCTCGCGCGCGCGTTGATCCACAACCCCAAGGTATTGATTCTCGACGAACCAACCGCCGGTGTGGACGTGGAACTGCGAATCGAACTGTGGGATTGGTTGCGCCAGCTCAATTCGGAGGGGATGACGATTTTCCTCACGACGCATTATCTGGAAGAAGCCGAAGCGCTATGTAAACGGATTGCGATCATTCGTGCCGGACGCATCGTCGTCGAAAAACCGACCGACGAACTGATGGCCGGTGGGGGTTCGTTGCAAGATATCTTTTTAGAGCTCGTTAAATCGTGAGCGGCGTTGCGTTGTGGACGCTGACCCGCCGCGAGATGGTACGCAGCCTCAAGGTCATCAATCAAGTCATTTGGCCGCCGATCATTACCACGCTGCTGTACGTGTTCGTTTTCGGCGTGGCACTGGGCCATAGTTTGCCGAGTATGCAGAACGTCAGCTACGCGCAGTTTTTGATTCCCGGATTGATCATGCTACAGGTGATCGACTCGTCGTACGGCGAGTGTTCGAGTTCGCTCTTTCAAGGGCGGTTCATGAATTCGATC
>JBDTKL010000153.1:0-4737 GCA_039935355.1 Candidatus Tumulicola sp. | reverse complement strand
GCCCACGATGCGGTCCCGAGTGGGCGCAGTCGTCTTCCCGGATGAAGTACTGCTCCAGGAATGGCACGTAAATTTTTATGCCGTACGGAATCTGACTGTCGTTCTTTTTCTCAGTAGCAAACGTCGTCGGATTGCAATACGTTCCGTCCCCGGAAGCGACTTGATGCAGCACCGGATGTGCGATCGCATTTCCCGGGGGACTGTTGTCGGGCCAACCATAGAACGTGATCGTCGCGTTCACCGTCGTGGGATCAATTTTCGTGACGTAACACCCGGTGGGCAGTGCGGAAAATCCCGCCACGCCGCCGGAGGGCTGCTCCGTCTGGCCGGCCGGGCCTTCGCACGACGCGAGCATGGTCGCGGCCACCAATACCACACTAATTCTCGCCAGGTGCTTCATCATCTACCATCCTCCCGTCGGAACGACGTTCGTTGCGGTATTGGTTTGCTCCCCGAAGAACGCCACATCACAAATATGCGACGATGAGCTGCAAGCCATTAGGATATCGCACGGGAACTATTGTAGGAACGACCGGGTCGACAGCGTTTTGCAGTCCTACTCATCTTCGCGTGTCTCCTAGTATATCTGCTTAATAATCTGGAACGGTGCTATTTGTGTTGGGGTCATCGAGGTGGGACCTCAAACGACACTGTGCTTGTGTCGATGACGTGGTGCGTCGGGTCGGCGAGATCGATGCGAACGTGATGCGCGCCCGGTGGCAATCCCTGAATGATAATCGGCTCGCCGCTCGCATCGACCCAATGCCACTGCAAGTCATCGACGTAGACGTGGAGGTGACCGATGCGCGGCACCACGCTTAATCCACCCGGACCGAACACTTCGACGATGCGGAGATTCTCGGTGCGATACTGAAGCACGACGAGTCCGCGAGCAAGCGCTTCGGAAAGCGGCGGTTCAGTGATGAGATGTGCCGCTGGCTGGGATGAAGGCGGCGATCGCCGGCAGTTCGAGGCCGACTTGGCTCACCGGCGCAGTCGGCATTTTTGACGTAGCGTTTCCATTGGCGAGCGCCGCTCGTTCTATCATTGCGGCAACGTCGCTCCAGTGGGAGAGCATTACGACGTGCGAGGAACCCTGAATCTGCACGGTTTCTCTTGCGTGTGCACGCGCTGCCATAAAGCTGTGGGCGGAAGCCGGTATATTTTTGTCAAGAGACCCGTAGATGAACCAGGACGGCACCGTCTTCCACAGTGCTGATAGGGCGCGCTCGTCAAAGGCGGCCGCTTCGATCGGACGCTGCGTCACGGCCATCTCAGCTGCGTCGCCGTCCGAGAGATCGGCGGCGAATTGTGCGTGGAACTGGGCTGGGAGAATGTAACGGTCTTTGCCACCGTCCGGTAGCGGCACGGGCGGCGCTAACGTCGGCCCTAGCGTGCTACCGGGGAAGCGCGCCAGAATCATACTTGCGCTTTCGCCGACATCGGGTGCGAGCCCAGATACATACACGAGCGCTCGTACTTTACCTGAGGGATCGGAGACACCCGAAATAACTTCGCCACCGTAAGAATGGCCGACGAGAACGAGCGGCCCCGGCATAGAACTGATGACGGACGACAGATAGGCGGCATCCGATCTAACCCCTCGCAGCGGGTTGGCCACGGCGATAACATTGTACCCGTCACTCAATAGTTTCTGTATGACCGGGTTCCAACTAGAGCTTTCGGCGAAAGCACCGTGAACGAGCACGATGGTCGGCTTTTCAACCGTGCCTTGCGAGGTCTGGGCGCTCGCGGTTGCACCGGTAAAGAGTGCGGCGGCGAGCAGCATCCCTCCAATTGCACTATGCATCTTTTCCTCCTCAAGAGCCGAGCATATCTCGGGTGAGACACGCTAACGGATGCGCATTCGCACTTCGACGAGGCGGAGGAGCGTACTTGCTCCGCGGGATTACGTCGCCATCCTATGGGGCCGCGCCCCTCGGTCTTACAGACGTCTTCACTCGCGAGACGACGCAAAAAGAATTTTAGTGGCAGACGGCAAGCTTTTGGCGCTACTCGCTTTGGCTCACGCGCGCATAAGTCTGCATCCTAGCCGCCGCTTTAGCTGCTTCCGTGATGCCCGACGGGTAATTCATGAAGGGCGAAATCGTCAGGGGCTGGGATAGGCCCCATCATGCCGCCACTGATTGTTGTGGAAGTTGGCTACTTGGTCTACCCCCGAGATCTTAGCCCACGGATAACTGGAAACTGCGGCGAACTTCATCAATCTGAGGAGGTCGCCCGTGCGAAAATCCCGCTACTCCGACGAGCAGATCGCAGCAGCCCGACGACAAGCCGAGATCGGCACTGCCGTCGCTGAAATAACGCGAAAGCTTGGCATCTCTGAGGCGACGTTTTACACCTGGAAGAAGCGTTTTGGAAGTCTCGATACGCCCGAGATCCGCGAGCTGCGCCAACTGCGCGAAGAAAACGCTCGCCTCAAGACGCTCGTCGCCGATCTGACGCTCGATCGGCATGTGCTCCAGGGCGTGCTTAAAACAAAGTGGTGAGTCGCGTTCGCCGCAAGACCGTGCTGTCGCAGGTGCGCCGCGCGTGGCAGCTCGGCGAACGACGCGCGTGCGCAATCCTGTCGGTGAACCGACGGGCGGTGCGCTACAAGTCCGTTCGCCTCGACGTCAACGCTGCATTACGACTGCGAATTAAGGCCCGAGCGGAAGTACGGATACGCTACGGCCAGCGACGCATTTACGTCTTGCTTCGCCGCGAGGGCTGGCAGGTCAACATCAAACGCGTTGCGCGACCATATCGTGAGGAAGGGCTGGCGATTCGGACCAAAGTGCCTCGTCGCCGGCGAGCCGCAGTCGTGCGAGAAACGCAGCTACTTCCGACCAAGCCAAACCAGAGTTGGGCCATGGACTTCATGCACGATGTGCTCGCTGACGGGCGAAAGATTCGCCTCTTAACGATAGTCGATGTCTTTAGCCGCGAGAGTGTTGCTCTCGAGGTCGATTTCGGATTCAAATCGCCGCAGGTCGTCGACGTACTTCGAAGCGCCATGAAAGCGCGTGGCGTTCCGCAGCGGATCTATTGTGACAACGGGCCGGAATTCGTATCGCTCCATCTAGATCGGTGGGCGCACTGGAACCATGTGCAACTTGATTTCTCGCGTCCCGGCCGCCCGTCTGACAACGCGTGTTGCGAGTCGTTCAACAACCGCGTTCGTCAGGAGCTTCTAAATCCAAACTGGTTCGCATGTTTGGACGATGCGCGTCTCCAGGCACGTGCGTGGCGGCGAGATTACAACACCAACCACCCGCACAGTTCACTGGGAGATTTGTCTCCCGAAGAGTTCGCCCGTCGATCGGCGAACAACCCACAACAAGCCGCCATTTTCAGAGACCGGGTGGTGTGAGATTTGGGGGACGACCCTCAACAAGGCCGAACCGCTCTGCGGCGGTACCATTAGCGGCTGCCATGTAAGCTCTCGTTGAGTTCCGTCGACGATGACCATCGGTTACCGCTTAAGCCTTCGGGTCGATGCATGCACCGCGATCTAAGCTGCACGCTGAAGACCGCATAGCTGGCATTCCTCTAGAGAAGTTCGACCACGACAGTGTGCGCGAGTTGTTCGGACACCTCAGCGCGAAAAAAGTCTCGACGGCGACGATCCAAAAGGTCCGTGTCGCAATGCGTCGCGCTTTCAACGTGGCGATTCGCGAAGGCAGATATCGACGAGCGAACCCGTTCGCTATGGTCGGCGTTCCGCGACATACAGCCAAGGAACGAACGTGCTGAGTCCGGCTCAAGCTCGAGCATTCGTTGCGGCAACGCGCGGCAATCGCTACCAGGCCGTGTGGATACTCATGCTTACGGCCGGAACTCGGCTCGGCGAAACGTTCGGACTCGAATGGAAAGACATCGATCTAAAACGGCGCACAATCACCATTTGCCAGGCTCTCGTCGAAGTGCGCGGTTACACGCAGATCACAGAACCCAGAACGAAAGGTTCGCGGCGCACGATCGATATCGGTCAGACCGCGATCGAGTCATTGCGGCGCCGAAAGAAAGACGCGACGAAGGAGCGTCACGGGTCCTCGTTCGTCTTCGTGACGCCGAACGGCACGCATCCGCGCAGGAGCAACCTGCGCCGAGACAACCTCAACCCGATCGCGAAGAAAGCGAAGATCGAAGGCGTAATGCCGCACGGTTTGCGCCACACGTCAGCGACGATGCCGCTTATCGCCGGCACGTCACCAAAGACTGTCGCTGCGCGCCTCGGTCATGCAGATCCGCAAATTACGCTGGGTCTATACTCTCACTCTATGTGCCAGAGCTTGGCAGACAGGCGGCGCGCAAGATCGACGCCCTTCTCGTGGGTCCGCCCAAACGGGCGCGAGTCAAATAGGTTGTAATATTGGTTGTATGCAAGGACGACCGATGGGGCCAGGAAATGAAAAAGCCTTATTTCAAAGGCTCAGAAACTCTCGGGCTGACAGGATTCGAACCTGCGACCTCTTGACCCCCAGTCAAGCGCGCTAACCAAACTGCGCCACAGCCCGATGCCGATTGCGCGGACCCGTCTAGCGCGGCGAACGTTTCTGCGAAACGTTCTTGCGGCCGACCGAATCTTTCAGAGCCTTGCCGGCGAGGAATGCCGGCGCCCTGTGCGCTGAGATCTCGATCTTCTCACCCGTCTTGGGATTTCTTCCTTCGCGCGCCTTACGATCGCGTGCGACAAAACTCCCAAACGGCATCAATGCGACGCGATCGCCGCGA
>JBDTKL010000152.1:0-3841 GCA_039935355.1 Candidatus Tumulicola sp. | reverse complement strand
ACGTTTCCTATCGCGACATGATCACTCTAGCCGGAACACCGCCGACCACCGAATACGGCGCAACATCTTTGGTGACGATAGCACCGGCTGCAATGATGCTATGGTCGCCGATTGTGACGCCCGGCAGAACGACGGCGTTCGCGCCGATCCAAACATCCGCTCCGATACGTACCTCGCACTCAATCCACGGTTGGTCGATCATCGCGACGTCGCGCTCGGCTGCACCATGGTTGGACGTGAGAATTAAAACGTTGGGGCCGAAAAGCGCTTTGTCGCCTATCCGTAATTTCGCACCGGGCGACGCCCACAGCCGACTCTCCGGACCGATACTTGCGTCACTACCGATCGAAATATTCTCCGGACTGCGCAGCGAGGTACGTTTATGCAGATAACTGCGCGCGCCCAATGCCGCAAGATAACGCTTTGGCAGCGTGAATTCGTGGACTTGCGCGTGAACGAGCTCTAATAAAGCCTGCGGACCGTAGCGCAGGAGCGAAAATGCCGTCGCTAATGTCATGATGCCAGTGTGCGTTCTCGAAAGATTCACGCGACAACTGCCACAACCAAACTCCGAACCTCAAGGAGGTTGCGCGTTCAGGATTCGCGCAAGCGCGCAACGCGGCGACAGACACATTGCAGCTTACGCCGTTTTTTTTGTCGGCCATCCTTCCGAAGTCCACGTTCATGCTTTCACTTCGCCCTACGGCATTTCGCGCGCCGGCGTGAACGACGACACGCGATCGCTCCGGAACGTCACGGAGAACGTGTTGAAGGGGCTGCCATCGTAGTTCCATGTGGTAGCGCTTCGGATTGTCGCGAGGTCCGCGAAGCTGCGGGGATAACCGAATCGCCAGGCGACTTCGTCCTTCGTCATGTCGACTCGGAACTGCGGATACAGACCGGCGAGCGGAGCGAGACGCGGCGGCGCAATCGTCGAGATCGTGACGCCGAGCTGCCAGTCCGCGCGGACGAGCGCAGGACAGCGCTCGACCGATTGGCCTGACGACCCGCCGCTAGAGAGCGGTTTCGCGGCCGGCTTTTCGACGAGAAGCCGCAGCGGCTCGACGGCGAAGAAATGCGGCGCCATGTCGTCGCCGCCACTGACGGTGGATCCCGTCCAGAGTTCTTCGATCTGGGCGACATCGCGCACGATCTCCCGGACTCGGATCGGCGTATCCGCTGGATAGGTGTCGAACCAGTTCGGACAGCCGATCAGGATGCCGCCGTATCCATAAACGTCGCGCCCTGCGAATCGCCTCTGCGCTTCGCGGAGACTCGAATCGCCGTTACGAGTGTCCGGCCACCACATCGCGATGTGCCACGTCTCCTTCGGCCGGCTAAAGTCGCCGAACGGAAGGTCCGTTCCGCTCTCCGTCTTAGCAAAGTCCTGCGCGGCGTGGAGCACGACATCGTACATGCCCGGCGGTCCCGGAGGCCCATGAAACGTCGCGGTCATCGCGTATTCCCTCAGCCGCTGTTCGGGCGGCGATCCGGCGCCCACCGGAGGAACGTAGATCGGCGGACCGAGCGTCACGTGGAGCGGCACCTCGGCCGCCTGCGCATCGTCGTAGGGTCGCGCTGTGAACGAGAGCTTGTTTTCATCGATCGTGTAAGCCGCGCCGAAGCTGAACGCATGAAGCGCCAGGACGCCGTCGTGCTCACGAAGATCCATCGCGACAGATTGCGGGAGCCGGCGATAGTGCGCTCGCAGCGATTGGCCAGATCCGACCGAGCGAGATGCGACGCACGAGACACAAACGAGCGCAGTGGCAAGAGCCGTCACGAAGACACGCAGCGAGATGGACGACGTCACTTCACCGAGGCCTCGGGTTCGGCTTCTAGCTTTTCGCCCGGGACGCGTTGCCGGTGAGCATCTTTTCCCAATGCGTTCCGTCGGTACTGTATTCGGTCCAGAAGCGATAGTGATCGAGGTCGTCCCAGACGTTGAGCGTGCGCACGGTCACGTTCTTCCCCGCGTCCACGAACGCGTTCGCGTACGTGATGCCGGTTTCGTCGACGGTTATGCCGACGTCGGAAACGCCGTTAAGGCGCGCCGCGTAGAAGTGGTATTTCGCATCGGCAGCGTCGTACGTGTAGATGGCAACGTCGTGCGTTACCTTCCCGTCGGTCGATACCGCTTGCTGGCAGATCAGGAACTCGCGCGATGACGACCACGCGCACGTCGTATCGGCCGTCGTCGACCCCGCTTTACTGTACGGCGTCGCGAGCGCGGTGGCCGTGGATTGCCAACTCCCCTCGAGGCGCTCCAGCGCGTCGATGCCGCCGGCCGCGCGAGCGGGTGTGACGGACAGGAGTACGAGAACGGCAACCAGGGCGTACTTCATGAGGATGCCTTTCCTATGGAACGGAGTGTGCGGTGATGAAGTCGTGGAAGGCTGCGTTGAGAGGATCGTTCGAGTCGATCAGCGAGCGAAGCGTGCCCATGTGACTGGCGCCGACGACCCGGATCACGTACGCCGATCCGCCGGCCGCGACGAATCGATGCACGTAGACCGTCGCGCGTTCGCAGGCTTCCGGATCGTCTTCGGTCCCGCAAACGGCGATCGTCGGCGGCGCGCCGGCTCGAACGTAGAGGCTCGGTGAAACCGCACCTCGCAGTTCCGGCGTCGCGCCGTAGATGTGCGCGTCGATTTTCTGAAATTGTTCGCTTTCGTCTGAGAGATCCCGAACGTCGTACGCGCCCGCGACCGCTACGACGCCGCGCAGGGCGTCCGTCGACGTGCCGGCTCGCTCGAGGTACGCCGTATCGACGCCGAGGAGCGCGACGATCTGTCCGCCAGCCGAGTGGCCGGCGAGGAAGACGTTTTTCGCACTGAGCCCATAGTCGGACGCATGGCGCACCACCCACGCGACCGCCGTCGCGACGTCGGCGGTGGCCCCATCCGCATCGGCTTGGGGGAAGAGGCGATACGAGACGACGGCCGTTGCCAACCCTTGGCGCGCGAGTTGTTCGCCGACCACCGCGTAGTCGCGGCGATCGCCTTGCAGGAACGCGCCGCCATGAACGAAGACGACGATCGGCGCGCCCGCTCGGTCGCGCGGCAGATAGAGGTCGAGCCGATGCGCGTCGAGGTTGTCGGCGGCGTAGGCGACGTTGGGCACGCGGTCCACGGGGCCCGCCGCCGCAACGCAGCCAGCCAGTACGACCGCAAGAACGGCGGCACGGTTCACGACATAAGTATACCTTAGAGCGGTTCGGCCATCGTTGACGTTCGCATCACTCAAGCTCGGCGACACTTTCTTCGAGTCCGACAGGGCCCTTGGAAAAGTGATATTCCCTATCGGCAGTATTGTCGATCGTACTCAAGATGCTCGGTGGCGCAACGGCTGAAGTTGGCCTCATGGGGCGCGCTTCGGTCACTTCTGTGGTCCACAGTTGAGAGCACATCATCTCACCACGGCCTACGGCGATTGGCTTTCGAATGGGCGCGACGGTCGTCGTGTTTCGGGCAAGACCATTCGCTACGTTCATGAACTGTTGCGGAACATTTTGAACTGGGGGTTCGTTGCGATCTTCTAGCTCGAAACGTCACCGCAATGGTCAGTCAAGACGAGTTGCCGAAGGTAGTTAAGCCGAAGCCGCTCGAAGAGGCGCGGCTACCTAAGTTCACAGCCGTGGTTTCATCCGTTCGTTGCCTTTGCGGTGTACACAGGGGCGCGGCGCGGTGAGGTCCTGGCATTGCGGTGGTCCGAGGTCCACTTCGATCAAGGTTCGGTGACTATAGAACGTTTGCTTAATGAACACGTGGAGTTCAAGTCACGGAAGAACGACTGCGGCGGACAATCACTATGCCGGAAGTTCTCTGCACTATTCTCAAGT